>JBBRIY010000058.1:0-10540 GCA_038220215.1 Propionibacteriales bacterium | reverse complement strand
AGGCCTTGGCCACCTGCGGCGCCTTCGCACCCGTGCCGTGGATCGTCTTGGTGACGATCTCGATCAGCGGCGTCCCGGCCCGGTTGTAGTCCAGCAGGGAGTACTCGGCGTCTCCGATCCGGCCAGTGGTTCCGCCCAGGTGCAGGAGCTTGCCCGCGTCCTCTTCCATGTGGGCGCGTTCGATCTCGATCCGGAACGTCTCCCCGTCGACGTCGAGGTCGACGTAGCCGTTGAAAGCGATCGGCTCGTCGTACTGGGAGATCTGGAAATCCTTGGTCATGTCCGGATAGAAGTAGTTCTTCCGGGCGAAGCGGCACCAGGTGGCAATGGTGCAGTTGAGCGCAAGACCGATCCGGATCGCCGATTCGATCGCCTTGGCGTTCACCACCGGGAGCGAGCCCGGCAGGCCAAGGCAGACCGGGCAGGTGTGGGTGTTCGGCTCCGCGCCGAACTCCGTCGAGCAGCCGCAGAACATCTTGGATGCGGTGTTGAGCTCCACGTGCACCTCGAGGCCGAGGACGGGGTCGAACGCGGCAAGGGCCTCGTCGAAATCCACCACTGCACTGCTCATCGCACTCCTCCAACGTTCAGGTGAGGCCCGACGTTCAGGTAGGCACCGGACGCGGAATCGGCCAGCTGGTCGAGCATCCCGCCGCCCCAGCGGCTGGTGAGTTCGGCCTCCAGGGCCGCCCCGACGCGGTACAGCCGGTCATCGGCCAGGGCCGGCGCCATGATCTGGAAACCGACCGGCAGCCCGTCGGCCAGCCCGCACGGGATGGACGCTGCGCAGTTGCCGGCGAGGTTCGACGGGATCGTGCACAGGTCGGCCTTGTACATGGCCAGCGGGTCGTCGGCCCGCTCGCCGATGGTGAAGGCGGTGGTCGGCGTTGTCGGTGACACCAGCACATCGACCTTCGCGAAGGCCGCGTCGAAGTCGCGGGTGATCAGGGTCCGCACCTTCTGTGCCGAGCCGTAGTACGCGTCGTAGTAGCCGGAGGACAGCGCGTAGGTGCCGATGATGATGCGGCGTTTCGCCTCCGCCCCGAAGCCGGCCCCGCGGGTGAGGTTCATGACCTCCTCGACGCCATTCACGCCATCGTCGCCGACCCGCAGGCCGTACCGCATGGCGTCGAAGCGGGCCAGGTTGCTGGAGACCTCGCTGGGCATGATCAGGTAGTAGGCGGCCAGCGCGTAGTCGAAGTGCGGGCAGGAGACCTCGACGATCTCGGCACCCAGGCTTTCCAGGGCGGCCAGCGCCTCCGCGAACCGCTGCTCCACGCCGGGCTGATAGCCCTCACCGCCAAACTCACGCACGACGCCGATCTTCATGCCCTTTACATCCGCATGCCGTGCCGCGGCCACCACGTCCGGCACCGGGGCGTTGAGCGACGTGGAGTCGCGGGGATCCCAGCCGGCGATCACCTGGTGCAGCAGGGCGGCGTCCAGCACGGTGCGGGCGCACGGGCCCGGGGTATCGAGGCTCGAGGCCATCGCGACCACGCCGTAGCGCGAAGTGCCGCCGTAGGTGGGCTTCACTCCCACCGTCCCCGTCACCGAGGCCGGCTGGCGGATCGAGCCGCCGGTGTCGGTGCCGATCGCCAGCGGCGCCTCGAAGGAGGCCAGCGCCGCGGCGGACCCGCCGCCGGAGCCACCGGGGATCCTGGTGTTGTCCCACGGGTTGTGGGTGGTGAAGTAGCCGGAGTTCTCGGTGGAGGAGCCCATCGCGAACTCGTCCATGTTGGTCTTGCCGAGCACGACGACGCCGGCGGCGAGCAGCTTGTCCGTGATCGTGGAGTTGTACGGCGGTATCCAGCCCTCGAGGATGCGGGAGCCGCAGGTGGTCGGGGCGCCCTTCATCGTGAAGATGTCCTTCATCGCCAGCGGCACGCCGGCCAGCGGGCCGAGTTCCTCACCGGCGGCACGCTTCGCGTCGACGGCGTCGGCAGCGGCGAGGGCGCGCTGCCCGTCGACGTACAGGAAGGCCTTCACCCGGTCGTCGACGGCGGCGATCTGGTCGAGGTGGGCAGCGGTCACCTCACGGGCGCTGACCTCACCGGCGGCGATCCGTCCCGCCAGTTCGGCGGCGCCGGCACGCACCAGGGCGCTCATGCCTCCTCCACGAGGATCCGCGGTACGCGGAAGCGGCCGTCCTCGAGCGATGGCGCGCCGGCCAGCACCGCGTCGGCCGGCAAGGACTCGGTCACAACGTCCTCGCGGAACACGTTGGTCAGCGGCAAGGCGTGGGACGTGGGCGGGACGTCGGCCCCGGCAACCTCGGCCACCCGTGCGACCGAGGCGAGGATGACATCGAGCTGCGGCGCGAGATGGACCAGTTCTTCTTCGGTCAGCCGGATCCGGGCCAAATCCCCGAGTCTGGCCACGTCGGCAGGTGTCAAAGCCAAGGCAAGCTCCTCATTACGGCGCGCGGACGGGCTCCGTCCGCGGGAAGGCTCATCCTAGATGCTCGAAATCGACACCGCCCATTTGACCTGTCTGTAACACCGGTAGGCCAAACTGTCGGAGTGTTCCTGATGCGCGTGGTGCTCCCCGACCGACCCGGTTCCCTCGGTGCGGTGGCTACCGCCATGGGCACCGTCGGCGCCGACATCAACGCTGTCGAGATCGTGGAGAAATATGAGGGCTACGCCATCGACGACTTCATGCTCGAGATGCCCGTTGGTGCCGCACCCGATTCCCTGATCACCGCCTGCGCTTCGGTGGAGGGCGTCGAGGTGGTGTGGTTGTCGCACTATCCCGAAGCTTGGGGACTCCAGTCGGACGTCGACGTGCTCAACTCGATGACCGAACAGCCCGACCACGCGGAGACCATCCTGACCCGCGAGGCACCGGCGGTGTTCCGCGTCACCTGGGCAATCCTCATCGACCGGGTCACCGGCGCAGTGATGGCCCAGACCGATCTCGCTCCCGACCTGGACGAGGCCGGTGTGACAGCACTCGGCCCCCTCGACGATGTGCGGGACGGCGAGCTGCCCGAGGGCTGGCTCGCGGGCTGGGGCGAGGCGGTGATCGCCGTGGCGCCTTTCCGGAGCAACGCCTCGATCGTGCTGGCACGACGCGGCGGACCGGAGTTCCTGAAGTCGGAGCTCGCCCGCCTTCGCCACCTGACCGCGCTGGTGGTCTAGCTCACCGGAGCAGGGTGTACATCCAGTAGCCGTACGCGGAAACCGCCGTGGCAACGAGGACTACGGCAAGGATCGTCCACCAGCGCATGCGCTTCTTCTTGCGGGTGGGCAGAACCTCCTGCGGACCCCACTCACCGAGCTGAGGTCGCACGCGCGGTGGCGCGCCGACGTTCAGGTTCAGGTCGGAGTTCAGGCCTTCAGGCATGTGGATATGTTACCGGGCGGGTTTACTGGGCCGGCTTGGTGGCCGGCCGCACGGCCTCGGGACCGTCCTGGAGCAACAGATCGAACCCGTCGGCGTCCAGGATCGGCACCCCGAGCGACAGCGCCTTGTCGTACTTCGAGCCGGCGGCTTCTCCCGCCACGACGAAGTCGGTGCGGCTGGAGACCGAACCGGCAACCTTCCCGCCCCTGGTCTCGATCGCTGCGGTCGCGCTGTCGCGGGTGAATCCCGGGAGCGAGCCAGTCACGACGACGGTGAGGCCGGCGAGCGTCTGGGGAATGCCGGTGTCCTCGACCGGCTCAGCAGCGAGACGACAGCCGGCCGCGCGCCACTTGTCCACGATCGCGCGGTGCCAGTCGACACCGAACCATTCCGAGATCGCCGTTGCCAGTGTCGGGCCGATGCCGGGGACGGCGCTGAGCTCCTCGACAGAGGCAGCCTCAAGGGCGTCGATGCTGGGGAAGGCCGCGGCAACGTCAGGGGCGACGCCCTTGCCGACGTGCCGGATCGACAGGGCGACGAGGAACTTCGTGAACGGTGCCGTCTTGGCATGCTCGAGGTTCTCCAGCAGCTTCTTGCCGTTCGCGGACAGCGTCCCCGCCTTGGTCGTGAACACGCCCGCGTCCACCAACTTCTGCGCGGTGAGGTCGAACAGGTCACCCTCGTCGGTGAGCAGCCCGGCGCCGAGCAGTGCGTCTGCCGACTGCCAGCCGAGCACCTCGATGTCGAGCGCCTGCCGGGAAGCGAGGTGGAACAGCCGCTCCCGCAGCTGGGACGGACACGTTCGCTGGTTCGGGCAGCGGATGTCGGCGTCGCCCTCCTTCTCCGGACGCAGTTCGCTGCCGCAGGCCGGACAGTGGGTGGGCATCACGAATTCCCGCTCGGTGCCGTCGCGGAGGTCGGCGACCGGGCCGAGGATCTCGGGAATCACGTCCCCCGCCTTGCGCAGCACGACGGTGTCGCCGATGAGGACGCCCTTGCGCTTCACCTCGGAGCCGTTGTGCAACGTGGCCATCTCGACGGTGGAGCCGGCAACAAGGACCGGCGTCATCACCGCGTACGGCGTCACGCGACCAGTGCGCCCGACGTTCACCCGAATGTCGAGGAGCTTCGTCGTGACCTCCTCCGGCGGGTACTTGTAGGCGATCGCCCAGCGGGGTGCGCGGGAGGTGTTTCCCAGTCTGGCCTGCAGCCCGCGGTCATCGACCTTGATCACGACACCGTCGATGTCGTGCTCCACAGCGTGACGGTTCTCGCCGTAGTTGGCGATGTAGGCCTTCACCTCCGCCGTGCTGCGGCAGATGCGGTAGTGGTTGGAGGTGGGCAGGCCCCACCCCTTGAGCAGTTCGTAGCCGCGGGACTGCCTGTCCAGCGCAGGCCCGGTGAACTCACCGATGCCGTGAACGAGGAAGTGCAGCCGCCGCTGGGCCGTGATCCGCGGGTCCTTCTGGCGCAGCGAGCCTGCTGCAGAGTTGCGCGGGTTGGCGAACGGGGCCTTCCCTGCCGCGACGAGGCCGGCGTTCAGGGTGGCGAAGTCCTCCAGCCGCATGAACACCTCGCCGCGCACTTCCACGACGGCTGGGACGTCCGCCCCGGTCAGCTGCACCGGGATTGCCTCGATGGTCCGGACATTGGCTGTGACGTCCTCGCCGACGGTGCCGTCCCCCCGGGTGGCAGCACTGACCAGCCGCCCGTCCCGGTAGACCAGGTCGAGGGCGAGTCCGTCGATCTTCAACTCGCACAGGAAGCCGGACGCTGCGACATCCTCACCGGCCAGCGACTCGGCACGGGCCAGCCACTTGTCGAGGTCCGGCAACGAGAACACGTTGTCGAGGCTCATCAGCGGCACGAGGTGGGCGACCGGCGAAAACGTGGTGCTCGGTGCACCGCCGACCTGCTGGGTGGGGCTGTCCGGCGTTCGCAGCTCCGGGAACCTGTCCTCGAGCTCGGTGAGCTCGCGCAGCAAGGCGTCGAAGTCGGCGTCGGAAACCACGGGGGCGTCTCGCAGGTAGTAGCGCGCACGGTGGTCGGTGATCTGGGTGCTCAGCTCCGCGTGCCTGGCGCGATCAGCATCGTCGGTCATGTGGCGAAACCTACCGCGACCCGGCGACAACAAGCCTTGACAGCTCCACAGGAACGCAGCGTTGACTCGTCCCATGGCCAAGACCATTTACTACACCGCGACCACCCTCGACGGCTTCATCGCCACCGATGACCACTCGCTGGACTGGCTCCTGACCCGTGACGTCGGCGGGGACGGCCCACTCGACTACGCGGCGTTCATCGCCGGCATCGGTTCGCTGTGCATGGGCGCGCACACGTACGAGTGGGTGTTCCGGGCGTGCCACGACGCGTCCGGTGCACTGACCCAGCCCTGGGCGTACACCCAGCCATGCTGGGTCTTCACCCACCACGACGTACCGGCCTGGCCCGGCGCTGACGTGCGCGTCACCGCGTCCCCGGTAGCGAGAGTGCACGCGGATCTGGTGGCTGCCGCCGGCGACCAGAACGTCTGGGTGGTGGGTGGCGGCGACCTCGCCGGCCAGTTCGCTGACCTCGGACTGCTGGACGAGGTGATCGTGAGCATCGCGCCGGTGACACTCGGCACCGGCAAGCCGCTACTGCCCCGGCACGTCGAACTGCGCTGCCTCGAAACCGCCACGAGCGGGGAGTTCCTCGCCGCCCGCTACGAGGTCATCCGCTGACTCCCGTCCCCTCCCGAGGGGGAAGTGACTGGGTCAGGCGAGGGCGTCGTCGACCTGGTCGGCGGCCTTGGCGAGCACCTCGAAGGCGCGGGTGACCTCCTTCGGCATCCAGCCGGCCAGACCGCACGCGGGGGTCAGGATGAGCCGATCGGCAACCGGCGCACCGATGCGGTCCAGTGCGGTGAGGACGCGGCGGCGCACGGCGTCCACGGGAAGGGGACGTGGCTCGCCAACGGTCGGCAGGCAGCCGAGGTACAGCCCACCCCCGGCGTCGACCACCTCGGCGAGGGCGTCGAAGTCCGGGTTGGTGAGCTCGTCAAGGTCGAGGGAGATAGCGCCGAAGCCCGCGCCGGTCGAGTCGCTGCCCACCAGCGAGCGCAGCGGCCAGGCACCGTCGCGCCAGGGTGCGCAGCTGTGCAGGACGGTGGCCACCGTGAGGCCGCGGCGGGCGGGCTCTGCGGTGATCCACCCGAGCGCACGACAGATCTCCGGCAGGTCGATGGCGCGGTGACGGAAGAAACCGCCCGGCGTCGGCACGGCCCCGGCGGCCACTGCGGGCAGCGACGGCTCGTCGACCTGCAGCACCAGTTCGACACCGGGGAAGCGGCGGGTCAGGTCCACCAGCACGTCACCGACGGCCTGCGCGATCGACTGCGCCAGGTCGCGTCGAGCGCCCACGTCAGCGAGGACGCGTCCCACGTGGGCGACCCCGGTGGCAGCCGCGATGGTCCACGGGCCGGTGACGGCGACCTTGAAGCGTCCGGAATAGCCTTCGGCCACCTCCTCGAGGCGATCGAGGTCGTCACGCCAGGTGGCGCGGGCACGCCGCTGGTCGATCCCGGGCAGGTCGGCCAGCCGCCACTCACCGGCCGTGAATTCCGCAGGCAGGCCAGAAGGCAGTCCGAGGCCGCGTCCGATCATCTGGGCCCACGGGCCGCGGGCCGGCAGTTCGGGAAGGTACGGGAGGTCGACCTTGTCGAAGGTCAGGCGCGCTGCCGCGCCGAAGTCGGTACCGGGCAAGGACCCGATTCCGCTGAAGGAGACCATCAGGCCGCCGTTGCAGAAATGGTGGCTGCGCCGACCACCCGTTCGCCGTCGTAGTAGACCGCGGCCTGACCGGGTGCGATGCCGAAGGCCGGCTGCTCGAGCTGGATGTGCACCCCGCCGTCGCGTGCCTGGATCCTCGCCGGCATCGGCTCGCCGTGCGCCCGCACCTGCACGAGCCCGCTCCAGGCGCCGGTCACCGGCTGCTCGGTCCAGCTGGGACGGATGGCCTCGATCACCCTCACCGCCAGCGCCTCCCTGGGGCCCACCTTGACGGAGTTGGCGACCGGGTCGATCCCCAGGACGTACCGGGGCCGCCCGTCGGCGGCGGGCACCGACAGTCGCAGGCCGTGCCGCTGGCCGATCGTGAACTGGTGCGATCCGGCGTGGGCGCCGACCACGTCACCGTGCTCGTCCACCACGTCGCCGGTGCGCGAGCCGAGCCGCGACTGCAGGAAGCCGGCGGTGTCGCCGGTGGGAATGAAGCAGATGTCGTGACTGTCGGGCTTCTTCGCCACCAGCAGCCCGCGCGCGGCCGCCTCTGCCCGCACCTCGGCCTTGGCGGTGTCCGCACCGAGGGGGAACAGCGAGTAGCGCAACTGGTCGGCGTCCAGCACGCCGAGCACGTACGACTGGTCCTTCGCCGGCTCGGCGGAGCGATAGAGCGAGACGCGGTCGCCATCACGCTCGACCCGGGCGTAGTGCCCCGTTGCGACGGCGTCGAAGCCGAGTGCCCTGCCGCGTTCGAGGACGGCGGCGAACTTGATCTTCTCGTTGCAGCGCAGGCACGGGTTCGGTGTGCGACCCGCCGCGTACTCGCTGACGAAATCTGCGACGACGTCGTCGGCGAAGCGGTCGGCGAAGTCCCAGACGTAGAAAGGGATACCGAGGATGTCCGCAGCTCGGCGGGCGTCATGGGAGTCCTCCAGCGAACAGCACCCGCGGGCACCACTTCGGTAGGCCTCGGCGTTCTTCGAGAGCGCAAGGTGCACCCCGACGACGTCGTGGCCGTCGGACACCAGGCGTGCGGCAGCCACGGCGGAGTCCACTCCCCCGGACATCGCAGCCAGCACCCGCATCAGTTCCCCCTCGCTGTTGAACCAGACGAGTGTAAGTCAGCTCCTCTGGCCCGTTCGACGATGCCGGGCAGCACGGCAAGCAGGTGGTCGATCGCTGCGGTGGAGCTGTCCGGGCCAAAGGAGAATCGCAGGCTGGACGCGGCCGCTGCGTGCGACCGTCCCATGGCCAGAAGCACCTCGCTGGGCTGGTGCACCCCGGCCGTGCAGGCCGAGCCGGTGGACGCGTCGATGCCGGCAGCGTCGAGGAGCAGCAGGACATCGTCGGCGCGTGTGCCGGCGAAGGTCAGGTTCACGATGGCGGGGCCGCTCGGTGCGACGGTGTTGGAGATCACATCGTCAATGGTGGTCAGGGCTCCGGCAATCAAGCGGTCGCGCAGCGCGGCGAGCCGCACGGCTTCGACGTCCCGCTGCCGCAGCACCGCCTGGCTCGCCGCAGCGAAACCGGCGGCGAGGGCCACCGGCACCGTCCCGGACCGCACCCGGGCCTCCTGCCCACCGCCGAACCCGGACGGCGCCAGCGCCACGCCCCGACGCACGACCAGCGCCCCGATGCCGACCGGGCCTCCCAGCTTGTGGGCAGAGACGCTGAGCAGGTCGAGCCCGGACTTCCCGAAGTCCAGCGGCAGGTGGCCGAAGACCTGCACCGCGTCGCTGTGGGCACGGGCGCCCACGTCGTGCGCCAGGGCGACGGCCTCGGGAATCGGCTGGACGGCCCCTGTCTCGTTGTTCACCCACATCACGGACACCACCGCCGTGCGCGACCCGACGAGGGCCGCCGCCGCCTCCACGTCGAGGTGGCCGGTCGGGCTCACCGGGAGCGCCAGCACCTCGAGCCTGCCGGCCGCGGCGGCAACCGAGGGGTGCTCGATGGCCGATGCGGCCACCTGGGGACGCTCTGTGGTCACCGAACCCAGGAGGGCGAGGTTGTTGGCCTCGGTGCCACCGGAGGTGAACACGACCTCGCCCGGCAGGGCTCCCAGGTCGGCGGCGAGGGATTCCCGCGCCTCCTCGAGGACGCGGCGCGCGTCGCGTCCGGCGGTGTGCAGGGAGCTCGGATTGCCGGGCACGCCAAGGGTCCGGGCCATCGCAGCAACGGCCTCCGGAAGGGTCGGTGAGCTGGCGGCATGGTCGAGATAGGTGCGCCCGCTCACGTGTCCTCCCCTCGGGTGACGTAGGTCAATCGATTTTGGAATGCGAGGGTCCAATGCGGCCGATCGCGCCAGATTAGGTCAGACTAATGTGCGGCGATCCGTTCGGAGAGAGTGAGTACATGAACCCAGACCTCCAGCCGTCACCGGCAGACGATGCGCGCCTCGGCGCGCAGGTCGATGCCGACGGCACCCGCTTCTCGCTCTGGGCACCGCGTGCCACCCGCGTCGAGCTGGCACTGGTGGATGAACATCGCCGCCAGACCAACCACGACCTCGCCCCCGTCGGCGAGGGCGTCTGGGCGGTGACCGTTCCTGGTGTCGGGGCGGGCCAGCGCTACGGGTATCGGGTGCACGGACGGTGGTCGCCGGAGACCGGCGAGCGGTTCAACCCGGCCAAGTTGCTGCTCGACCCGTACGCCCGCGCGATCACCGGCGGCGTCGACTACTCCGGACCGATCACCGACCACACCCCCGAGTCCAACTTCCTGCCCGACCCCACCGACTCGTTCGCCGCCGTGCCACTCAGCGTCGTCGTGGCCGACACTCCTCCACCCCCGCCTTTGCCAGCCCCGATCCCGACGTCCCAGCTGGTGATCTACGAGACGCACCTGAAGGGCTACACCCGCCAGCACCCGTCCGTCCCGGAGCACCTGCGCGGCACCTACGCCGGCATGGGCTACCCGAGCGTCATCGAGCACCTCGTCGACCTGGGTGTGAACGCCGTGGAGTTCCTGCCGTTGCAGCACTTCGTCTCCGAGCCCTTCGTCGTCGGACGCGGCCTCACCAACTATTGGGGTTACAACACGCTGGGCTTCTTCGCCCCGCACGGCGCCTACTCCTCCTCCGGCACCCTCGGGGAGCAGGTCACGGAGTTCAAGGAGATGGTGTCTGCGCTGCACGCCTCCGGGATCGCCGTCATCCTCGACGTCGTCTACAACCACACCGGCGAGGGTGGGCACGACGGGCCCACCCTGAGTTTCCGCGGCATCGACCACGGCGCGTACTACCGGCTCACCGACGACCAGCGCAACGACTACGACGTCACCGGCTGCGGGAACGCCGTCGACACCTCGACCCCGGGCGTGCTTCAGATGGTCATGGACTCGCTGCGCTACTGGGCGACCGACATGGGCGTGGACGGGTTCCGCTTCGACCTGCAGACCACGCTGATCCGCGACCACGCCCACCACGTCGA
>JBBRIY010000057.1:0-10546 GCA_038220215.1 Propionibacteriales bacterium | reverse complement strand
CACCAAGCACCAGGCCAAGAAGCTGGCCCGTGAGCTGACGGCAGACGGCATCCCGGCCGTCGAGCTGCACGGCAACCTTTCCCAGAACGCCCGCGAGCGCGGGCTGAAGGCTTTCGCCGACGGCAAGGTCAAGGTCATGGTGGCCACCGACATCGCGGCCCGTGGCATCCACGTCGACGACATCGACCTCGTCATCCACGTCGACCCGCCGGCAGAGCACAAGGCCTACCTGCACCGTTCCGGGCGCACCGCCCGCGCCGGCCATGAGGGTGACGTGATCACCCTGGTACTTCCCGAGCAGCGCAGGGACTTCCAGCAGATGGCCCGCGCGGCCAAGATCACCGCGCAGCCCTCGTCCGTGCAGTCCGGCGACGCGCAGGTGATGGCCCTCGTGGGCGACCACGCCGCTCTGGTTGCCCCGAACGATGCCCCGTCCGCTGCGTCCCGCAAGGGCCAGGAGCAGGTGCAACAGCCGCGCCGTTCGAACACGTCCGGCCACTCGAACTCAGGACGCTCGAACTCCGCGGGTCGCTCCGCCGCACCGAAGTCCTCGGCCCCGCGTGGCGGGGGAGACCGCATTGCCCGCAGCTACGTGACCTCCAGTAGCCGTGGCGACTCCGTCGTGGCGCTGTCGCGTCAGGGCGCTGGTGGGCGTCGCCGTCCCACCGGGCACAGCGCCTCGCGCCTGTCCGCCTGAACGGCTGAGGTGACGCCCCGCCGGCGCTAGTTCCGGCCGGGGTTCAGCGACCACACCACCCCGGCGAGGACGGTTGCGAAAGCCGTCCACGCCGCGTACGGCGCCAGGGCCCAGCCGAAGCGTCGGTCGACCTGACCGGCGCGACGGGCCAGGCGCAGGCTGTTCAGCGCGAGCATCCCGGCACCGAGGGTGGAGGCGGGCAGGTTGTGGCCACGGAAGAACAACCAGCTCCAGCCGCCGTTGAGCGCGAGGTTGCCGGCCAGCGCCTTGCGGAAGTCCGCAGCCTGCTCGGTCTCGCCGCGCCGGTCGAGCTCGTTCAGGACGGCGGCCGACGTGACGGCGATGTCGGCGTACAGGGTGGTCCATACGATCGGGAACGCCTCCGGCGGTGGCTGCCACGACGGCTTGTCCAGTCCGCGGTACCAGCCCCCGTCCGGCTCGGTGGCCAGCGACCCTGCGGTGGCTGCCGCAGCGACCAGGCCGCCGGTGGTGGCGAGGTTGCGGGCGCGGCGGGGCTTGCGCGCTTCGGATTCAAACGGGTACATGCGCTCTCCTTGTCGACGACTACAGCCTGCCAGCCCACCCAACCCCGGTGTTTGGAATGCCTTGGCAGGATCTGGGAGTGAGCACTCCGCGATCGCGCGAACCGGTCGGTCCCGGCCAGGAATCGGTGTGGGACTATCCCCGTCCGCCGCTGGTCCGGCCGACATCCCGGGCGGTCGAGGTCGTACTCGGCGGCGAAGTGGTCTGTCGCACCACCTCCGCCGTGCAGGTGCTCGAGACCAGCCATCCGCCCACCTGGTACCTGCCGCGCGCTGACTTCATCCCTGGCGCGCTCGTTGCCGCCCCCGGTGCGTCCTTCTGTGAATGGAAGGGTGCTGCCCGCTATCTCGACGTGCGCGGCGGCGGACGGACCGCGGCCGGAGCGGCGTGGTGCTACCCGAACCCGTCCCCGGGCTTCGAGGTCCTGCGCGACCACGTGGCCTTGTACGCCGGCCAGATGGACGCCTGCCGGGTGGACGGACAGCCCGTCGTGCCCCAGCCGGGAGGCTTCTACGGCGGCTGGATCACGCCGGAGCTGACAGGTCCGTTCAAGGGAATTCCGGGCAGCCTGGGCTGGTGAGGGGCGTGGCAAAGCCTCAACCAGCCACCCCCCAAACCCTCAAGTAGATAGGTGACCGGACGCGGGTCGGTGCCAGACTGCGGGAACCGAACGCTGTGAATCACCTCGCCCCCGGAGGATCCCCGCCATGTCCCGGCACGCCCGCACCGCCCTCGCCCTCGCGACGGTCCTCGTGATGCTGCTGTCGGTGGGGTTCGAGTCGGTCCCCGCTGCACAGGCAGCCTCCGCACCGGTGACACCGACCATTTCCGCCACCGACCTGCGGGTGCAGGCCATCTACTTCGAGAAGAAGCTCAACGTGGACCAGCGCGATCTCGCGGTCGCAACGCTGTCCTCGATCTCGTCGTGGAACGCCGGACTGTGGAGCGAGTTCCTCGCCTCCTGGGACCTCGCCAACAAGGGTCTGAAGATCAACACCTCCGCGCCGAAGGGCCTGCCGGCGAAGGGTCACGTGTTCGTGGTGCTCGGCTCCTCCCTCACCAAGACCGGACGGATCACCACCAAGACATCCCGGCGGGTGAAGGTCGCCCTCGCCGCGCTGGCCAAGTACCCGGCGTCCAAGGTGCTGGTCTCCGGCGGTGCGAAGCGCAACGGCCACACCGAGGCCTCGGTGATGTACGACTGGCTCGTCGACAGGGGAGTGAAGAAGAGCCGCATCCTGCGGGAGTCCTCGTCGTCCAGCACGGTCAGCAACGCAACCAACTCGATGGCGATCCTGCGCAGCCGTCCCGAGTTCACCAGCTACACGCTGATCTCCGACTCCTCACACATCCGTCGGGCCACCATCCTGTTCAACGCTGCGAAGCTGGGCATCCAGGAGAAGACCGGAAAGGGGTGGGCGATCAGGTCCCTGTCGAATGTCGCGTTCTCCGACAAGCTGATTGCCAGCCGCGGGCCCGTCCCGGCAGCGACCCACACCATCATCGCCAGCAACGTCGCCAGCGTCCTCGGCCTCACGACCCGGTACAAGGCAATGATCGCGAAACCGCCGGCCAAGGCAGAACTGACCTCCCTTTCCGTCGTTCCGCCACGGGCCTGCACCTATCAGGTGGGGCAGAAGCTCAGCACCTCGGGCGTCACGGTCACCGCGCTGTACAACAAGGGCCGCTACACGCGGACGGTGACCAGCAAGGCCAGCTTCTCCGGCTTCACCTCCGGCAAGGTCGGGGACGTGACCGTCAAGGTCAGCTATGCCGCGACCGGGGTCAGCAAGTCGGCCTCTTTCGGCTGCGAGATCGTGAAGGCCGCCAGCAAGGTCAGGCTGAAGCTGTCCACGACGAAGATCCACAAGGCGAAGACCAGAGCTGTGGTCAAGGCTGCGATCTCCACCTCCGTGGCAACCGTCGTGCCGTACGGCAAGGTGCGGTTCTACCTGGACGGGAAGCGCCTTTCCACGATCATGCTGGACACCGACGACAAGGGCATCACGTCGGTGAAGCTGCCCAAGATCGCCAAGACCGGAACCCACACCGTCGAGGTCCGCTACGTGGGCAACTCCAAGCTCGTCGCCTCGAAGCAGAAGCTCACCGTGAAGGTCGTCAAGTAGGCCTCAGGCCAGGCTGGACTCGCGCAACGGCAGGCCGGCGAGCCGGTAGCACTCGTCGATGAACTCCATATTGGTGATGGCGTTCTCGAGGCCGGTCGGGAAGGGCGCGTTCGCGCGGATCGCGGCAGCAACGACAGCCAGCTGGTGGGTGTAGGTGGACGTGGTGCCGTGGCGCTCGACGGTCTCCTCGCCGTTGACGGTGACGATCAGCCGGTCGTCCGAGGCGACGTCGATGAAGTTCGGCTGGCGGATCATCCCGCGGGTGCCGGTGACGAGGATCGAGGTGTCGTCAGGGCCTTCGAGGCTCGATTCCAGGATCGCCGACGCCCCGTTCGGCAGCACGGCCTCGATGGCGGCGGTCGCGTCCACGCGCGGGTCGATCCCCTCGTGGCTGGTCGCGAGTGCGCTCACCAGTCGCAGCTCGCCGCCCAGCACGCCGGCGATGTCGCGGGCCACATGCAGGTGGTAGCAGCCGAGGTCCATCAGCGAGCCGCCCGACAGCGGCCACGACCAGCGGATGTCGCTGAGGTCGTCGCAGTTGAACTTCATGTGGACGTCGAGCCGGGTGACCTCACCGATCTCACCGGAGCCCACCAGCTCCAGCAGCCGCAGGTAGGCCGGGTGGTAGCGGTAGTGGAAGCCTTCGAAGATCACCAGCCCGTTCGGGTTGGGTTCCGCCGCCACCAGCCGGGCCTCGTCGGTATTGCTCGCGAACGGCTTCTCCGACAGCACGTGCTTGCCGGCGCGAAGAGCTGCGAGGTTCCAGCGGGCGTGCTCACTGTTGGGGCTCGGGTTGTACACCACCTCGACGTCGGGATCGGCGAGGAGTTCCTCGTAGCTGCCATACGCCTTGGCGATGCCGTGCTCCGCCGCGTAGGCCTCCGCGCGTCCGAGGTCGCGGGCGGCGACCGCGACCAGCTCGTGGCCCAGCGCCTTTGCCGGTTCGATGACGGCACGGCCGGCGATCCGCGCGGCACCCAGGATCCCGATACGAAGTGGTTGCGTCATTGCTTCCTCCCAGAGACGGCGGGAGTCGAACGTATCAGGACGGACGGGTTCAGGCCGGGTCGCGCGGCAGCACGGTGAGCACCCGTGGCCATGGGCAACAGTGCCCTTCGCGCCACGCCCGGAAACGCCGGGCCGGGTGGCAATACTGGCAAGGTGAGCAGAACCGGGTCGGCCGTCGCAGGAATCGGGGCGGCAGCACTCGGAGCCGCAGCAGGCCAGCTGGTCGCCTTTCTCGTGAACCCCGCTGCCGCTCCCATCGTCGCCGTGGGTTCCGCGATCGTCGACCGCGTGCCCACCCCGCTGAAGGAATGGGCCGTCGCCACCTTCGGTACCGCCGACAAGGCCGTCCTGATCGGCACCGTTGTCGTCGGCGTCGCCATCCTCTCCGCCGTCGCCGGAATCCTGGCAGCTCGCCGTCCCGCCGTCGGCTACGGGCTGCTCGCGGTGATCGGGCTGATCGGGGTCCTGGCGGCCTCCACCCGTCCCGCCTCCGGGCAGCTCGACTGGCTGCCGAGCATCGTCGGGACGGCCGTGGCGATCGCCGTGCTGCGGCTGGAACTGCGCTGGCTCGCCGACCGGCCCGGCCAGGACCCGGACACGCACAGGGGCATCGACCGCCGCGTCCTGATCACCGGTGCTGCCGGACTTGTCGCGGCCGGTGCCGCCGCTGCAGCCACGGGTGGGACAGCCAGTCCGACGACGAGTGCCCCGATTGTCCTGCCCCCCGCAGCCACGCCGGCGCCGGCGCTCCCGGCCGGGCTGGAGGCGACGGTGCCGGACGTCTCGCCGCTGCGCACACCGATCGAGGACTTCTACCGCATCGACACCGCGCTCGTGCTGCCCCGGGTGTCGACGGACGGCTGGACGCTGCAGGTGGACGGCATGGTGGCTGCGCCGTTCACGCTCACGTGGTCAGAGCTCCTCGCGATGCCGATGATCGAACGCGACATCACCCTCACCTGCGTCTCCAACCCGATCGGCGGGCCGTACTGCGGCAGCACCCGGTTCCTCGGGGTGCGGGTCTCCGACCTGCTGCGCCGGGCCCAACCCGACGCGGGGGCAGATCAGGTGCTGAGTTCCTCGGTCGACGGGTTCACCGCCAGTACCCCGCTCGCTGTCCTGCTCGACGGCAGGGACGCAATGATCGCGGTCGCCATGGATGGCCAGCCCCTGACCCAGGTGCACGGCTTCCCCGCGCGGCTCGTCACGCCAGGGCTGTACGGCTACGTCGGGGCCACCAAGTGGCTGAGCCGGCTCAAGGTGAGCACGTTCGCGGCCGACGAGGCGTACTGGACGCAACGCGGCTGGTCCGAGAACGGCCCCGTCAAGACGGCGACCCGGATCGACACCCCGGTGGAACGCATCGCGCCGGGGAAGGTCATGATCGCCGGCGTCGCCTGGGCCACCCACCGTGGCGTCGGCAAGGTGGAGGTGCAGGTCGACAACGGTCCGTGGGTCCTCGCCCAGCTGGGCCCGGACGTCGGCCTGGACTACTGGCGGCAGTGGTACCTGCCGTGGGACGCGACCGCCGGCCCCCACCGGCTCTCTGCTCGCGCCTACGACGAGTCGGGATTGCCACAGGTCGCCGAGGTCCAGGACGTCCTCCCTGACGGTGCCACCGGCTACCACGTGGTGCAGGTCAACGTCGGCTGAGCGCGGCGCGCTGTCAGCCGCCGGCGAAGGGCGGCAGGACATCCACCCGGGCGTCGCCCGGGATCAGGGTGCTCTGGTTGCTGATGGCGGTGCCGTCAACCAGCAGTGTGCAGCGGGGGAGTACCTCGGCGAGGCGTGCGTTGTCACTTCCGAGCAGGTCGGTGAGCTGGGCTGCGGTGAGGTCGGTGGCGTCCAGCTCCGCGCCGGGTGATCCCGCCGCGTCCGCAGCGCCCGCGTAATAGGTGATCCTCATGTCAGCCTCCGATGGCGCTCATGGTGCGGTCGGGTTGGCGGAAGTCCGCGCGTCCGATGCTGTGCCCTGCCCACTTGCCGCGGTGCGCGCCGGTCCACAACCCGGCGAGGTCCTGATCGGTGGCTCCGGCTCGCAGGGGCGTGCGCAGGTCGGTTTCGGTGAGGCTGAACAGGCAGGTGCGTACCTGGCCGTCAGCGGTGAGGCGGGTCCGGTCGCAGGCAGCGCAGAACGGGCCGGTGACCGAGGCGATCACCCCGACCGTGCCGGACGGGTGGGAGTCGCCCTCTGCGACGAACCACTCCTCCGCCGGTGCGGACCCTCGCCCCGCCTTGGGGGAGAGGGTGAAATGCTCACCGAGCAGCTCGAGGATCTCCGCAGCCGGCACCATGGAGGCCCGGTCCCAGCCGTGCTGCGGGCCGATCGGCATCTGCTCGATGAACCGCAACCGGTAGCCACGCTCGAGGCAGAACTCGGCCAGCGGGACGACGTCGGCCTCGTTGACGCCGCGCATCACGACGGCGTTGACCTTCACGGGTCGCAGCCCTGCCGCATCGGCAGCTGCGAGGCCCTCCAGCACCTCGTCCAGCCGGTCGCGTCGCGCAAGCGTGGCGTAGCGCTCCCGGTTGAGCGAGTCCAGGGAGATGTTCACCCGGTCCAGGCCGGCGGCGGTGAGTTCGGAGACCCGATGGGCCAGGCCGATCCCGTTCGTGGTCAGCGACAGTTCCGGCGGCAGGCCCTCATCGGTACGCAAGGCGTGGGCACCGGCAATGATGCCGGCAAGGCCGCGCCGCAGCAGCGGTTCGCCGCCGGTGAAGCGGATCTTGCGGACCCCCAGCAGTCCCACTGCAACCCCCACGAGTCGCACGACCTCGGTATCGGTCAGCACCTCAGGCGTGGGCAGCCAGGCCAGCCCGTCAGCCGGCATGCAGTAGGTGCAGCGCAGGTTGCACCGGTCCGTCAGCGACATCCGAAGGTCCCGCGCCACCCGCCCATGGGTATCAGCGAGTGTCCCCGGCGGGGTCACGGCGATGGTCACAAGCGGCTCCAGACAGGGTGGTGGACGATCTTGGCGGTTCGGCCCCAACGGTAGCCCGCAATAGTTACGATTATCTAGGGGATACGCCCGGTGCCGTGCGACAGGAAGAGAGCAAGCAGATGGAAACCGAAGCGAGACCGCGAACTCGCGGGCTCGGCCCGAGCCGTTCAGAAGTGCTCGAGTACCTGCGCAACGCCGACGCGCCCCAGCCGGTCGGAGCCGTCGCCGGAGCCGTCGGGCTCCACGAGAACACCGCGCGCTTCCACCTGGACGCCTTGATCGAGGCCGGTCTCGTGCGGAGGGAGGCCGAGGCCAGGAGCCAGCCTGGCCGCCCGCGCGTCCTCTACCGGGCACAGCAGGTGGCCAGTGACCAGCTGTACCGGCAGCTCGCTGACGCGATGGTCCGGCACTTCGCCGGGCCGCTCGATGACCGTGGCAGCCGCGCAGAAGCCGCCGGCGAGGCGTGGGGCACCGAACTGCTCGCGGCCCTGCCTCCGGCCCCGGTCGAAGCGCTGCCCCGACTGGTCGGTTGCCTCTCCCGCCTGGGTTTCCAGCCGGAACTGCACCCCGGGCTCCCGCCGTCGATCACGCTACGACCCTGCCCGTACGCCGACCTGGCCGGGGAGTTCCCCGACACCGTCTGCCGGCTCCATCTCGGCCTGATGCGCGGCCTGCTGGACGCGAACGGCCCGTGGATGGTCGACGCCCTTGAGCCCTACGCCACCACCGACTCCTGCGTCGTCCGGTTCAAGAAGTTGGCGGCCTCGTGAGCACCACCGTGCGCGAGTCACTGAGCGTCGAGGAGTACATCGCGGAGCTGCTCCGGCTGGTGCGACCCGACGAACGCATCGTGCACCTCCGGCTCGCCGAAGCTGCCGGGCGGGTGCTGGCCGGCCCGCTGGCCAGCCTGGTGAGCATCCCCGCCTTCGCCAACTCCGCCATGGACGGCTATGCGGTGCGCCACGCGGACCTGGACGCCGGTCCAGGGACACTCCGCGTCGTCGGCGAGGTCGCGGCCGGCAGCCCCGCTGATCCGGTCGCACGCCAGGGGGAATGCGTCAGGATCATGACCGGCGCGGCGCTGCCGACCTTTGCCGACACGGTCGTGCCGGTGGAGGACACCGACGGTGGCCTCGACGTGGTGCAGGTGCACAGCGCACCGCCGGCAGTGGGAACCTACGTGCGAAGGGCAGCCAGCGACATTGCCACCGGTGATCCCGTCGCCGCTGCCGGGGCCCGGCTCACCCCAGCGCTGCTGGGGGCTCTGGCCGCAGCCGGCCACACCCACGTTGACGTACGCCCGCAGCCGGTCGTGCTGGTCGCCTCCACCGGGGACGAGCTCATCGCGGACGGGTCACCGCTGGCACGCGGCCAGATCCACGAGTCGAACGCCGTCGAACTTGCTGCAGCACTCGCCCGCGACGGCGCCGAACCGTTGACCGGCCCCCCGCTCAGGGATCACGCGGAAGAACTCGCCGAATGGCTCGACCACCATGCCGGCCGCGCCGACCTGGTGATCCTCACCGGCGGTGCCAGCGTGGGGGACTACGACGTAGTACGCGACGTCCTGATCGCACACGCCGGCGGGACCTTCCGTCACGTGCGGATGCAGCCGGGGAAGCCGCAGGGCTGGGGCCTGTGGCCGGGAGGGACGCCGGTGGTCGCCCTCCCCGGCAACCCGTTGTCGGCTGCCCTGTCCTATGAGGTGCTGGTGCGGCCATTGCTCGACAGGATCCTCGGGGCCAGCCCGGACCCCGACCTGACGGCTGTGGCGACCATCGGGTGGTCCTCGCCGCGGGGACGGCGGCAGCTCCAGCCGGTCCGCCTCGGTTCCGCCCCGGATGGCCGGCTGCTCGTCACGCCCGCGCACAGCGGCGGGTCCGCCTCGCACCTGGTCACGTCGCTCGCAGCAGCGGACGCGATCGCCATCGTCGCAGAGGACGTGACCCAGGTCGCCGCCGGCGATCCGGTGACGGTGCGGCTGCTGCGGTGAAGCTCGCACCCCTGGTGGAACCAGGCGTGGAGCTGACGGCGTCCGACCGGGAACGGTTCGCCCGGCACCTGCCGATTCCCGAACTCGGCGAACTCGCCCAGCGCAGGCTGCGCGCTGCTCGCGTCTGCGTGGTCGGCGCCGGGGGACTGGGCAGCCCCGCCCTGTTGTACCTCGCCGCCGCCGGAGTCGGAACCCTCGGCGTAGTGGATGCCGACACCGTCGAGGTGGTCAACCTGCAACGCCAGGTGCTGCATGCCACCGACAGCGTCGGAATGCTCAAGTCCGCCAGCGCTGCTGCCCGGATCGCTGAGCTCGACCCCGGAATCCATGTCGCCGTGCACGCTGAACGACTGGACGCCGGTAACGCCGCTGAGCTCCTTTCCGGCTACGACCTCGTGGTGGACGCCGTCGACAACTTCCCCACCCGCTACCTGATCAGCGACACCTGCGCCGCCCTCGGCATCCCGGTGGTGTGGGGGGCCGTCCTGGTGACGCGCGCGCAGGTGTCGGTGTTCTGGAGCCAGCCGCGCACCGCGGAAGGAACGGCGCCCGGCATCACGCTGCGCGACGTGCACCCCGAACCACCGCCGCAGGAGAACTGGGTGACCGCTGCCCAGGTGGGTGTCCTGGGCGCGATGTGTGGCCAGGTGGGCGCGCTGATGGCCAACGAGGCCATCAAGCTGGTCACCGGTGCCGGCGAGCCGCTCTTCGGCAGGCTCCTCTACCTCGACACGATGGCAGCGACCGCAGCAGAAGTCCCGATCCGCCCAAGGAGTACGCCGTGACCGACCAGCCGTTCACCCACCTCGATACGGCCGGGCGGGCGCGCATGGTCGACGTCACTGCCAAGCAGGTCACCGTCCGTTCTGCGACCGCCGCGGGTCTGGTGCGCTGCCCTGCGCACGTTGTCGCTGCGCTGCGCGAACAGACGGTACCGAAGGGCGACGTGCTCGCCGTCGCCCGGATAGCGGGCATCGCCGCGGCGAAGCGGACGGCCGAGCTCCTGCCGCTGGCCCACGTGATCGGCGTGCACGGCGTGGCCGTCGACGTCGAAGTGACCGACGATGGCGTGACGATCCAGGCCACCGTCCGCACCGCCGACCGCACCGGGGTCGAGATGGAGGCCCTGACGGCGGTGTCGGTGGCCGCCCTTGCCGTGGTGGACATGGTCAAGGGCATCGACAGGTCCGTCCAGATCACCTCCATCCGGCTGCTCGCCAAGGACGGCGGAGCATCC
>JBBRIY010000056.1:0-10547 GCA_038220215.1 Propionibacteriales bacterium | reverse complement strand
ACCCAAGCGCCACCGGACCCAGAAGTAGCGAGGGGAGCGACTCATGGCGGTCACATGGCACGATGTCCAGATCACCCTGGGCCGCACCCTCACCACCCCTCAGCAGCAACAGGCTGAGGCGTGGATCGTTCAGGCGAGGATCATCATCGCCACCGCGGCGGCCCTCAGGGCGACCACCATTGATGCGCTCGACCAGGGCACCCTCGACATGGTTGTCACGGAGGCGGTTGCTTCCCGACTCAAGCGACCCGACGACGCCACTCAGGTGTCGGTGTCCGTAGATGACGCCCAGGTGAGCCGCCGTTATGAGTCGTCGACTGGGCAGATCGAGATCACCGGCGCATGGTGGGATCTGCTGTTCCCGTCAACGTCCGGTCGCGCATTCACGATCGGCACCCACATGACCCCCGACCGCTGCCCCCGTGACCGTCGCCATGATTGGTGACGACGTCGCGCAAGCTCTCCCCGAGCTCCGCGCACAGGCCGAGTCCCTCATGGTCGACACGGTCACCATCGTCCGCCCCGGTGCCACCATCACCGACCCTGAGACGGGCCAAGTTTCAACCCTCGGGCTGACCGTCTACCAGGGCGCTGCTCGCTGGAAGCCAGCCACGACCGCCTCACTCGCGGACGCCGTCGGAACCGCGCAACTGGTCACCACTCCCGGGGCTCTCCATCTGCCCGTGGGCACCTATCAGCCCGAGCCTGGCGACGTCGCCACCTGCACAGGCTGCCAGCTGGACCCGGCGCAGGTGGGCCGCAAGGTTCGCCTCGCTGCCCGCTTCGGTGGCACGCAGGTCACGCAGTACCGGATCGCGTTCGAGGAGGTCTGATGCTGAGCATCGACACCTCCGAACTCAACCGGGCCGCACTCGACCTCGGCCGCATCGGCGCCAAGGGTGTCGACGTGATCGAACCCGTGATGAAGCGCGGCGCGCAGAACATTAAGACCGGCATGGCCGCGATCTTCTCCTCCTCGCAGCACTTCAAGCGCGTTGCCCCCGCCGTCTCCTATGAGCGTGTGGGCATGTTCTCCGGCTCACTCAGCTACGAGATTGGCCCCGAGATCGGCCGTGGCTCTGGCTCCCTGGCTGGCATCGCGGTCGAAGGTGGCGCGAACGGTGGCGGTGGCACGGTCGACGTGCTGCCCGCTCTGGCCGGTGAGGTCCGGAGCCTAGAGAAGTACCTAGGCGAAGCGCTGGGGAAGCTCCTGTGAGCATCCTCGGCTTGCACGCAGCCATTCGCGCGTTCGTCCCCGCAGGCATCACGCACCACGCAGGGCAGGCACCCGCGAACGCTGTCGCCCCGTGGATCGTGACCGGCTTCTCTGCTCCTGACCTGACCGTGTCGGAGGTGGCCAGCGGCGTGTCCAAGACGGGCACGCTCACCGTCACCATCTCGACCCAGACCGAGGACTCAACCAACTTCTGGGCCGAGAAGGTAGACGACGCATTCGCTGGCGCCTGCCCTGCGCTGTCCGGCTGGCTGGTGGGTGCGCTGATCCCCAGCAACCGCACCGGACCCTACCCGGCTGGCATGACCGCACTCGACACGGACCTCCGCTTTCAGGTGGCCCGCCTCGAGTACCGCTTCACCTATAGCCGCAACGCCTAGGAGGCACCGTGTACGTCCGCGTGAAGGAACCCACCAGCGGCCATGAGGTCGACCGGCCCGAGAACGATCCGCTGATCGAGCTCGGCATCCTCATTCCGCTGAACTCGCCGCGCTGGCCGCCGTCCGAAGTGGAGCGGCCCGCGAAGTTCCACATCCCCAAGACTCCGGCCTCCCGGTCGGATCAGTCGGCGTCCGCAGCTGCGGCGCCGCAAGACGCCACTGAGAAGGAGTAAGCATGTCCAACATCCCATCGGTGCCCGTTGATGGCATGGTCCGTACCGACCTCGTCGTGACGATCGCCAGCATCATCGCACCCAAGGCCGCCACCGAGATCTCCGCGGTCAGCTCGAAGAACATCTCCTGCTACATCACCGCGGGCGGCTTCCCGATCGCGCCGTCGCAGGCGTCCATCTCCGATGACCGCGAGTGCGACACGTTCACCGCGCAGCAGCCCGGCCGCGTGTCCGTCGACAACGCGTCGATCACCTGCATCGACAACACCGGCACCGCACTGGATGCCACCTTCAACGATGCGGCCGTCGCGCTGACCCCCGGCGCCACCGTCTACATCGTGCGTCGCCACGGCATCCTGTTCTCGGCCGCGCCGGCTGCCACCCAGAAGGTCGACGTCTGGAAGTGCGTGGTCGGCAAGAAGGCCCGCATCGCCCCGGAGGCCAACTCCGTGTTCCGCTCCACCTGGCCGCTGTTCGTGCAGGACTACGCGCAGGACGTCGCCTGCGTCGCCTGACCCCACCCCCGGCTGTCGCGCCTTCGCCTCCTGGCGCGGCAGCCGGTTCTACCCCGGAGGCGAATGCAGGAGGCGCACAACAATGGCAATCACAATCAGGCGTGCCCGCAGGGTGGTCGATCTGGTGACCGACCTCGGGTTGCAGGAGCAGTACACCGCCGCACTCAGGGCGATGGATGAGGCCAAGGGCGACATGCCCTATGTGGCGATGGAGGTTGGTGAGTCCGCCGAGATGCGGAAGGCCGCCGAAGCCGTCCAGAAGATCGAAGCCGACATGCAGGCATCAACGCTGCGGTTCACCGTCGAGGCCGTGGACCGGCTGCGGTGGAACGAACACATGGCGAAGCACCCCGGCCGTGAGGACAACGAGGCAGACCGCGCGCAGGGCTTCGACGTGTCCAGCCTCGACGAGATCCTGCCCGAGTCGATCAAGGCGGTTCACGACTTCGACGGCAAGCCGTTCGACTTCGATCCCCGCGCCGAATGGGCCGACCTGTCCGCCGCCATGTCCGACGGCCAGTGGTCCGACTTCGCCGCCGCCGTGATCACCGTGAATCGGGGGACCGATGCCCCAAAATCGAAGGCCGCATCGCTCGTGATGCGCGGCTCCGACAAGAGCTAGAGGCCGCCGAGAGGCTCCACGTCAGCCACAAGCGGCTGATGGGTTGGGAGCCGGTCATCTACTACACCTACGACGACGCGGGACGGCTCATATCGAGCCAGGCCGAGCCGGAGTGGGATGAGACTGAGCGTGAGGGAATGCTCGGTTTGCAGCGCTACCGGGACACGGAAATGTGTGGACGGTGTGGCGGCCCGAAGTGGGTCTGTCAGGCTGCCGATTCCGAGTCTCGGTGGGAAGCAACCATGCCGTCCCGCTGCCACATCACAACCGCGATCCGTCGTGCTCAGGACGAGTACGGCAGGAGTAACCCGGCAGCGCACCCTGAGGGGCTGCTGTGGGGTGTGCGGGTCAGAGGTTCCCTGTAAACAGCCTGACCATCGTGACGGCTCCGAAGATTGCGGCGAGAAGCCAGAAGGCCGGAACCGTCACGATGCGGGCCTTAGGTGGCGCGCTCGGGTTCCAAGTGTTCGCCGCAATCACTGCCGCAAGCGCAGCCACCGTGAGTAGCCCGGTCGTAATGCTGAGTCCAGCCATCCGCTAGCCCTTCCTAGTCCCCGTGAATGGAGCAGCTGTGGCTGATCGCACTGTCACCCTCAATATCGGGGCCAACATCCAGGGATTGCAGGGCAAGCTCCGCGTCGCCGAGCTTAACATCCGCACCTTCGCCAATAAGACCGATATGGCCATCCAGAAGAACCGTGGCTCGTTCGATCAGATGTCGAATGGCATCGGCGTCATGGGCCTGGCTGGGGTGGCTGCCTTTGCCATGATCGTGAAGGGTGCTGCCGAGTTCGACAAGAGCATGTCGAAGGTCAAGGCGTCTGGCAAGGACGCCGCCGACAATATCGACTCCCTGCGTGCCGCTGCGGTCAAGGCTGGCGCGGACACCCAGTACAGTGCCGCCGAAGCCGCAACGGCAATCACCGACCTGGCGAAGGCTGGCGTCTCCGCGAAGGACATCCTCGGTGGCGGTCTGGCCGGCGCTCTGTCGCTGGCTGCGTCCGGTGAGATGGACGTGAAGCAGGCCGCCGAGGTGACCGCTACGGCGCTCGCCCAGTTCAACCTCGAGGGCAAGGATGCCTCCCACGTTGCCGACCTCCTGGCGGCTGGCGCGGGTAAGGCGATGGGAGAGGTTTCCGACTTCGGGCAGGCCCTCGCGCAGGGCGGCTTGGTTGCCAAACAGACCGGCCTCAGCATCGAGGAAACCGTGGGCGCGCTGGCCGCGTTCGCACAGAAGGGGATCCTAGGCTCCGACGCGGGCACGTCCCTCAAGACCATGCTGCAGCGGCTCACCCCGCAGTCGAAGGAGGCCGCAGACCAGTTCGACAAGCTCGGCATCTCGGCCTACGACAGCCAGGGCAAGTTCGTCGGCCTCGCCAACTTCGCCGGCCAGTTGCAGCACAAGATGGCGAAGCTGTCGCCGGAGGCCCGCAATGCGGCCATGTCGGTCATGTTCGGCTCCGATGCTGTGCGTGGCGCGAGCGTGCTCTACGAAGAGGGCGCCGCTGGGGTGCAGAAGTGGATTGATGCCGTCAATGACCAGGGCTTCGCCGCCCGTCAGGCTGCGGCCCTGACCGACAACCTGTCGGGCGACATCGAGCGGTTTGGTGGCTCGATTGACACCGTGTTTATCCAGTCGGGTACGGGCGCCAGTCAGGTGATGCGCAACCTCACGCAGGGCGCAACTGCGGCCGTGAATGCGTTCGGCGAACTGCCTGGCCCGATGCTGTCGGTGGCCGGACTGCTGACGGGTGCGGGCGGGCTCGGGTTGGCCGGAGTGGCTGGCGTGATGAAGCTGGCCGGCGCCGCGTCTGACGCGCGTAAGGCGTTCAAGGATCTGGGCATCTCGGCGAACGTGGCCAAGGGCGCGATCGGTGGCGTCGGTGCTGCCATCGCCATTGGCACCATCGCATTGTCGGTGTGGGCAAGCAAGTCTGCTGAGGCCGAGTCCAACACCTCCGACTTCGCGTCCACGCTGGTCGTGGTTGGCGACAAGGTTGTCCGCACGGACGCCACGATGGCCGAGTTTAACCAGAAGCTCGTTGACACTAAGACGGGCATGTTCGCTTGGGCTGGTGCTGGCCCGACGATCACCGACACGCTGAGCAAGTTCGGGCTGTCGGCCAAGGATGCGCAGGGCTACCTCGACGGCAACGCCGAATCGCTCGCCAAGGTGAAGGCTGCGCAGGATGCCTACATCGGGGCGAACGCTGGCGGCGTGTCCGGCATGGAGTTGTCGACGTTCAACCTGAGCGGCGCCCTCGATGAACTCAAGGGCAACCTGACCGAGGCTGAGAAGCGGACGCTGGAGAAGGCGAAGGCGGACGCTGCCGATACCGGTGGCGCGCAGAACTACTCGACCGCACTGGCCGCGCAGGGCTCCGAGGCTGAGGGTGCCGCGACGTCGCTGGAGGACTACGCCAAGGCGCTGTTTAAGTCCGCCACTGCGGCGCTCCAACTGTCGGGCACGCAGGTCGGGTTCGAGTCGACACTCGACTCCACCGCAAAGGCGATCGAGAAGACCGGCAAGGCGCAACGGTTGGCCAACGGTGAACTCGACCTGAACAAGAAGAAGGGTCAGGAGAACCAGACCCAACTCAACAACCTGGCCCTGTCCTCGAATGCCTACTCGCAGAGCCTCATCTCTCAGGGCGCGTCCGAGGAAACCGTGCAGGCCCACATGGAGCGTTCGCGGAAGGCGTTCGTCAAGCAGTCGATCGCCGCCGGCATGTCGGCTGAGGCAGCGAACCGCCTCGCCGATGAGTACGGGCTGATCCCCGAGAACACCAAGGCCAACATCAAGACCACGCTCGACCGCACGGGCATCAACGCCTGGAATAACTGGCACCCGATGGACCACTTCGCCAGCGTTAACGTTCGGTGGGGTTCGCTGCCGAAGACGCTCAAGATCGGCGCCAAGGGAACCATGCGGGTCGGGTTCGCTGGTGGCGGTCCTGCCATCGGCGCGGGCTCCGGCACGTCCGACGAAATCGACGCGAAGCTCTCCAACGGTGAGCACGTCCTGACCGCCTCCGATGTGACCAAGGCGGGAGGCCAGTCGGCCATCTACCGTCTGCGCGCCGGCATCCAGTCCGGCATGGCGAAGTTCGCCAACGGCGGCGCGGTCGAGCCGAGCTACGCAGGCCAGCCGCTCTCCTACTGGTCCGGGCAACTCAAGACACCGCTTGAGTTCACCAACCTGCAGATCCGTGTCCGCGACCTGATGCACGACCTGGCCGAGAAGGAGACGTATAACCCACCCGGCAGGCGAAAGAAGGCCAAGCGGGACAAGCTGCGCGGGCTGGACCGGACTGCCGCATCGCAAGAGTTGACTGAGGCAAAAGCCGAACTCGACTTGGCGAAGAAGGCCGCGGCACTCAATGCCTCTAAGGCTGGCACGATCGCTGCACAGACGGCCGCCTACGAGGCCGAGACTGCCGCTGCTCAGGCTCGCACGGAGGCTGCGCAGTCGGTGTCCTCAGGGCTGAACAAGTTCGACTTGGGCGGTTCGGCCGTGTCGGCATTCACGCAGCAGTCAGACGCCCAGGGCAACACCTGGTACACGGAGACGGCCGCCACGGGTAGCTCGATCGCGGCGAAGGCCAAGGCGCGAGCCGGGGAGATTCGCAGTTTCGCCGACAAGCTCAGCAAGCTCCAGAAGGCGGGCCTGTCCGCGGTCGTCCTGCAGGAGATCTCCGGGCTCGGCTCGGAGGAGGGCGGAAAGGTCGCGGATGCACTGTTGGCCGACCCTGGCGCGATCGCGTCCATCAACGGCGCCTACGCCGAGATGGCTGCCGCTTCGGGGGCGGCCGGGCAGTACGTCGCCGGGGCGCTTGCGGCCGGGGGCGGGACGGCCGGCACCATGTCGGCGCCCAACACGTCGAGCATGGTCCTGACCGCTGGGCAGGCTTCGTCACTCGCCGGGGGTGGCGCCGCCGTCTTGGCGCAGTTCTCTGACGCCAACGTGGCCACCTTGGCGAACGCGATGGCAGCAGCGATCGCAACCATGACGGTTACCCAACAGCAGCAGCTCGCGGCTCAGTTCCGGTACGCAACGACGGGGGTCTGAACGTGGCAACTCTGGTGCTCGCATGGTCGCCAGTCACAGCCTCGGTGCTGCTGACCGTTGATGGCACCACATGGACGACCGTGCCCGCCACGGTGACCGCCACCCGGCAGCCGTCCGGTGGTGAGCCGGTCAAGGTCCGCGGCATCATCGGCAAGGCGGTCGCGGGCGGCTTCCTCGTCGCCACCGACCACGAGATGCCGCTGAACACGAGCGTCGCCTATGTGGTGACCGGCTACAGCACCGCGGGCGCTACAGTCGGCACCGCCACCGCCACAGTCTCCACGACGGCAACCACCCCTGGCGTGTTCATGAAGGCTCCGGGCCGACCGGACCTGACCGTGTTCTGCCAGCCGTCCGAGCTCGGGGACGTCACGTCCCCCACGGTCGGCGGCGTCTACCAGGTGATCGGCGGGGATGCTGTGGCGGTGGCCCAGTGGTCATCGGTGGCAGCGAACTCGACCAGCCTCGCGCTCCGTGCCAATGTGGGTCTGGAGGTGGACCGGCTCAAGGCGATGCTCGGGCTGGCGCGGGTGCTGCTGATTCAGCCCGTGGGCATGTCTGACCTCGACGCGGGCTGGTACTTCGCAGGTAGCGCCACATGGTCGAACCCCGGCCACTTCGAGGCGTTCGCGTTCCGTCGCTGCATGTTGCCGCTGCAGCAGGTTGGTATGCCGTCCGGTCAGCCGGGGGGCGCCGGCTGGACGTGGGCCATGCTCGCGGCCACCTACGCAACATGGACTGCCGCGAAGGCCGCCTACCCGTCATGGTTCGCCGCACAGCAGGGCCCGGCCTGATGCTGGCCGTGTCGCCGGAGTTCCTTGACGCGCTCGCATCCTCCCAGCAGGTTTCCGTCCGCGCCGACCTGCTCAAGGGTGGTGTGGTCATCTACTCCGCCCTCCCCGTCGTGGGCGGCTCGGTGGCGTTCACCCGCTCGTCGGTGACTTCCCGCAGCGTGTCCTGCACGCTCGCACCCAGCCTGCCCCTAGCCGACTACGCCAGCGTGCCAACCCTGACCGGCGGCACCCTCGGCGTCTACGGCCACGAGGTGCGGATCTACTGGACGCTGCACTTCGACGGCGGCGGGCAGGAGTCGGTGTACCTCATCCGGGCCCGAATCGATTCCATGTCCGGCTCGCTGACCAACGACTCGGAGGTAACCATCTCCGGCGCGTCCCGTGAGGCGTTCGTGGCCGATGCCGGGTTCATCGCGCCCCGCACACTCTCCGGCCCGTCCGCGCAATCCTTGATCGGCACCCTAATCCGCGAGGTGCTGGGTTCGGCTGAGGTTGTCGTCTCGGCGTCGATGGATGCGCGCGTGCCCGTGACCACCTTCGAGGGTGACCGGTGGGCGGCAATCAAGACGCTGGCTGACAGCATCGCGGCCACGGTTCGCTGCGACGCTTACGGGCGGTTCATCGTGGCCGACGCACCCACCGCGCAGACGCCCGCGAACGTTCGGCTGGCTGCTGGTCCGGGCGGCGTGCTCGTCTCGGCTGCTGCCAACGTGGACCGCTCGCGGGTCCGTAACGCCTGGGTCGTGCAGGGCGGCTCACCGTCTGCCGATCTGGCCCCGGTGCAGGCTGTCGTCTACGACAACGACCCGTCCAGCCCAACCCGCTACGGCGACCCGGACGCGGGCTTCTTCGGCATGGTGCCCGACCGCATCCAGATCTCGACCCTGACCGACCTGGCGCAGTGCCGGGCGGTTGGGCTGGCTCGGCTCGCGCAGACGTGCGGGGCGGCCTCAACCCTCAACCTGTCGCTCGTGCCGAACCCGGCGCTCGACGTGGGCGATGTGGTTGACGTCATCATCGACCCGGCCTGCGTCTACTCGGTACGGCGTCACATCATCGACTCCGGCTCCATCGACCTGACTCCCGGCGGCGCGTTCACGCTGTCAACCCGCGACCTTCGAGAGGTGGCCGATGTCTGACCTGGCGCAGGCGATCATCGCCCGGCTACCGACCACCGACGCAGCGGTCTATCGCGGCAAGGTGACGGCGGTCGACACCCTCGCCGGGATCACCACCGTCACCCTTGCCGCTGGCCCCGTCGCTGCCATGCAGTGGCTCGGGACGTATGTGCCCGTGGTTGGCGACATGGTTGCCGTCGTGAGGTCGTACACGGACTGGATCGTGCTCGGCAAGCTGTCGACGGCGACCGTTGCGGCCCCAGTTGCGGCCACTGTGACCATCTCCCCAGACAGTGTGCAGCAGGCCGACTACGCGCTACTCACCACGAACGGCGCGGGCTCCCCGGCGTGGGGTTGGTCATCGGGCACGGCCAAGCAGGGACGAGCCGAGTCGGCATGGACTACGACATACGGGGATACCGGATATTGGGACGGAACGAAGTGGGTGATTGTACCTGGAGTCACAACGAACTACACCAGCCGCGAGGACTTCGGTGCGCTGGGACTGCTCTCCATCCCCACCCTTCCGGCCGGTGCAACGATCACCTCAGCCAAACTGCGCGTCTCCCGCAACACCTCCGATGGTGGCGGCAGCATCGTGTCGCCAGTCCTCTACGGCCACACGCTGGCCAGCACCCCGAGCGGCAGCATCACCCCCTACCTGCACGCCTCCTACGGCCCGTGGTCGCCCGGCACTCTCGCGCAGGGACAGACCGGCACATGGGATCTACCGTCCGGATGGATCGCCGCGTTCATGGCAGGCACCCTCAAGGGCTTCGGCGTCTGGTCGACGGCGGTCACGGCCTTCGCCAGCTTCAACCCGGCCACGTTCTGCCAACTGGTCATCACCTACACCTACACGCCGTAGCGGAGGGACGAACGTGCCCACACCCGAACAGATAGCCGACGCCATGAGGCTGCTCGGCTACGACCCCGAGAAGGTCCAGTCGCTCATCGTCACGCCCGCCTCGGTCGTGGCGATCTCGACCGACTACCCCGAACCGCACAACCCACCGCAGGAGGTTCCCAATGGCAACTAGCCCGATCCTAGGCTGGCCGCTCCCCGCCGCATCGGACGCACCGGACGGACCCGCGCAGATGGCCGCGCTCGCCGGGGCTGCTGAGTTGTACTCCGTGATGCGGTTCGCCTCCACCGCCGCCCGCGATGCTGCGCTGACCAGCCCTGCCGCCGGGATGATGTGCATGGTTGGCTCGGGTGCCACCATCGAGGGCTACCTGCACGACGGGTCAGCCTGGAAGCTCTGGTATAAGCCCATCACCGCATGGACGCCCACCATCACCGGCATCACGGCGGGACTCACGGTCGGCTCGGCCTTCTACTGGATCACGGGCGGCGTCGCCTACTTCGAGGTGGCCCTCAACTGCTCCGGTGCGCTGGCCGGCTCCGACCTGACGATCAGCCTGCCCGTTGCGATCCATCCCGGCGCATGGTTCGCTATTGGTGACGCGGTCCTCAACCCGACCGGCTCCCGATTCTGGGGCAAGGTTGTGCGGGCAGGCACGGCAACCACCGTGTTCATCCTATACGCCGGTACCGCAGGCTCCCCGGTCATCATCACCC
>JBBRIY010000055.1:0-10548 GCA_038220215.1 Propionibacteriales bacterium | reverse complement strand
CACCCCGGAGGGATACACGGGAGCGTCGAAGTCGCCCATTTGAAGCCTGAGAACATTCCGCTCGAGACAATCAGCACACAAGTCGCGCGTCGATCCAACGTGCAAGACCAACGTGCGTGTGCCCGACACGGCCCAAGGTGGAGATGCTTTCCAGGTCAAGGACGTTCGCGATCACGTGGGGGGCGCCGGTGGTGATGATGGGCCCCTCGAGTGGTTGGTCCAGATCGGCCAGTCAATCTGCGCGGGGAGTTCCCGTGCGGTCGCGAGGCTGTAGAGAGCCAGCGCGTTTCGTCGCGAAATTGCCCCGACGGGCAAGGGTTCCGCTGAAAGGTGCTGACACAGCGAGGGTAGGTTTGGACGTGGCGCACCGCTTCCGTGGCGCGCCGCATGTGAAACGGGGTTGTGGGATGCAACGAAGTAATCAACCGGTTGAAGGCTTGGATTCTTTTGGCGCGACCTACTGGCACCTGCAGTCGGCAGCCCTTGTCGAGGAAGCGTTGCGTCGGCGCGAAGGCGTGCTGGCAGTCGAGGGCCCTCTGGTGGTGCGGACCGGGAGTCGGACCGGACGGTCACCGAAGGACAAGTTCATCGTCAAGGAGCCGACCATCGCCGACAAGATCGCCTGGGGTGATGTGAACCAGCCGCTCAGCCCGGAGAAGTTCGACGCGCTCTACGATCGGGCGATCGCCTATCTGCAGACGCGGGACCGGTTCGTCCAGGACGTCTATGCCGGGCGTGACGAACGCTATCGGCTGCCGGTCCGGGTGGTCACCGAACAGGCATGGCAGAGTGTCTTCGCTCGATCGATGCTGGTACCAGAAGACGATCCGCAGGTGCTGGCAGAGTTCCAGCCGGCGTTCACCGTCGTGGCCGTGCCGGGCTTCCTGGCGGATCCGGACCGGGATGGGACTCGCTCCGAGGTGGCGGTGATGATCAACTTCGCCCGCAAACTGGTGCTGATCATTGGCACCGGCTATGCCGGCGAGATCAAGAAATCGATCTTCACCGTGATGAACGTGCTGCTGCCTGCTCAGGGTGTACTGCCCATGCATTCCAGCGCCAACGTCGGCCCCGGGGGGGACGACCTGACCATCTTCTTCGGCCTCTCAGGCACGGGCAAGACCACGTTGTCGGCCGAGGCGGGCCGGACGCTGATCGGGGACGACGAGCACGGCTGGAGCGATAGAGGCGTCTTCAACATTGAAGGCGGCTGTTATGCAAAAGTGATCCGCCTGTCCCCCGATGACGAGCCGGAGATCTATGGCACAACCCAACGCTTTGGGACCCTGATCGAAAACGTCATGATCGACCCCCGCACCCGACAGTTGGAACTGAACGACGCGACGATCACCGAGAACTCCCGCGCCGCCTACCCGGTGAACTTCATCCCCAGCGCCAGCCCCACTGGCCTGGGCCCGAAGCCGAAGAGCCTGATCTTCCTCACCGCGGATGCGTTCGGCGTTTTGCCTGCGGCATCCCGGCTGACACCGGAACAGGCGATGTATCACTTCCTCCTGGGCTACACCGCCAAGGTCGCCGGGACAGAGGCAGGGGTGACCGAACCCCAAGCGGTGTTCTCCACCTGTTTCGGAGCACCGTTCATGGCCCTGGCGCCGGAGGCCTATGCGGACATGCTTCGGGAGCGCCTCGCCGAAGAAGGGGCCGCGGCCTGGCTGGTGAATACCGGCTGGGTGGGCGGCAAGGCCGGCGACGTGAACAGGGTCTCGATTAACGCGACCCGGTCGATCGTCCGGGCGATCCACGACGGAAGCCTGGCCCAAGTGGCAACCGTCACAGATCCGGTCTTTGGCCTGGCCGTGCCGGAGGCGTGCCCCGGCGTTGCCCCGGAGTTGCTGGCGGTGCGAACGGCCTGGGCTGACCCGGAGGCTTACGATGTCGCGGCCCGGAACCTGGCTGAGCGCTTTCGCGTCGAGTTCGCCCGCTACGCGGACAACGTCTCCGAGGCAGTGCGCCAGGCGGGGCCACCCAGCGAAGTCAAAGATGGCTGACGGATTGCCATCGCCTGGCTCCGCCTCCATGGCTCGCATGCGCACGACCCGACTCAGATCGATCTGACCTACCGAGTGCAGGGCGGGCTACTGAAGGAAGCCGACCGCGGGGATCGCCAGCGCCGTGAAGACGAAGGTGGTGGGGCGGACCTGCAGGTCGAAACCAGAACAGATCGCTGACGACGACGGCCGCCGCAATCCTGTTGACCGCGTCGGCGGTGATCCTTTTCGGTCCGGTCGCGAAACCTGGGCCTGGCGTTGGGCAGGCTTCGCTACGCGATGCTGGTGGTAGGTGCGGCCGCCCGCATCGCCTACCGAGACCCTCCTCGCGGAGGTTCTTCCGGGCGGCAATCCTGATCGCAGCTCGACCTGGTTTCCTTCGCGTTCTCGGGCGTCCACCTCTGAGCCTGGCCCGGAACAGAGCCCCGCCGAAAGTCATCGGCCGGACGAACAACTTCCGCTGGATTTTGGGCCTTGCTATGGAGCGACGGTCGCTCGGTGACGTCGAATAGATGGGTGATTGCGGCAACGATCGCAGGCAGACTGGGCTGATTTCAGACCAAGCGAATCCGCAAGCACAGCGGTGCCTTGGCCATGGGCCTGGCATTCGAGCGAGCGCGCCGACCTACTCCGTTGGCCCTGGGTTACCCACAGCCGCCGGCTTGTCCAGCTCCTCCTCGGGGTGAACAGTCTGCCCAGGGTTACCCACATCCGTCGGCCTGTCCAGCTCCTCTTCGGGGTGAACAGTCTGCCCAGGGTCACCCATAGCCTTCGGCTGATTAAGCTCCTCCTCGGAGTCCACAGTCGCCCCAGGGTTACCCACGGACTTGTTGCCTATCTGATTCTCGTTGGACACCATCTCTCCTTGTCCCTAGCGCCGACAGCCTGACCGAAAGTCTCGATACGACCGCACCTGCTTGTCCCAAGCTACCCGTCCAGGAATCAGAGTTCCTCGCCCGGCAACCCGACGGGTTCTTGCACGCTACCAACTCCACATTGGCGCTGATCGAGCTCGCGCGTGTTGCCCTTGGCTGGTCCCAGGCCTACTGGTCGTGAAGCGTCAGACTGTCGGCTCTCCACCGTCGCGCCCAGTCTGGCGTCGCCACCGTAAGCCACTATCCGGCAGCAACGCCGCCTCAACTCGCTGCTCAAGTAGCCCACCTGAGCCACAAGGGTTGACGGGACCAACAGCCGCCGCCCCGCGAGCCGCAGACCGGCGAATGGGTCGACGCGTCGGCAGCAGTGCGTGTCGCTGCTCACGTTGCCGCGATCAGCGGTCGGGGTCGCACAAGATCACGAGCGCGACGCGCCGAAGCCGCCGGCGGGGATCTCGTCAACGCTCTCGGACAGGCCCGTACGGCCGTCCTTGTCGACACCAGCCAAAGACGCAGTTGGCCGGCCGTTCGGCAGCCGAAGCGGGAACGGGGCCCGACAAGTCCGCCTTGAGAGTGGGAGCGCTTGCCTGACTCAAACGAACTCTCGGGGCGTATCCTTGAGCCAAGTTGACGAGAACGTGGGATTGGTGAGCGTTGTTGCGATCCATCGAACGAGTTACGGGCCGCTTGACCCGCGGCAGGGTCGCCCGGCGCCCTTGCGGGGCTTTGGATCGGACTCTTGGTAGGGATCGTGTTGAGCCTGTTCAGCGACCGAAACGAGGTCGGCTTCCTGGTCGCCACTCCCCTGCTCGGGGCGGTGTTCGGGCTGGCCTGGAATCAACTCGGCGACAGTGCGGCGACTCTCGGCGGTACCCGCGATTTCGCCTCGGCGAACCAGATCCTGGCCCCCCGGTTCATGAGGTGCTGGTCGAGAACAAGCACGCGGCCAACGCACATGAATCTTCTCACGACCATGCCCCGGGAGGTGAGAATCTGACATCCCGTGCCACCAGCATTTACGCGGCCACAGGCACTTCGGTGACCGATCCGACCATCCAGAACTCGACCAGGAGATGACTTTCCACATGACACAGAACAACAATGCCACCCTGTACACGCTGGGTGACCGCGGCCAGACGGTCGACCCATCAGCCAACGACATCCGCGGACTACAGGTCAAGGACAAGCACGGCGAGGCCATCGGCAAGGTCGCCGATCTTCTTGTCGACGACCAAGAAGACAAGGTCCGCTTCCTCCTGGTCGAACACGGTGGGTTCCTCGGTTTCGGCGAGACGAAATCGCTTATTCCTGTCGACGCCGTCACCAAGATCACCGAGCGCGAGGTCCTCGTCGATCAGTCACGCGAGCGAGTCGCAGCGGCACCCGGCTACACCCCAGACCTCGTCGATGACCGCCCATACCAAGAAAGCATCTACAGCCACTACGGGCAAGCACCCTACTGGGGGGCGGGTTACATGTATCCCGCCGTCGGTCTCTTGAATGGTCCGCACTAAGCTGAGGCGTGATTCACCCCGACCATATATGGACCTGCCATGATGAATTCGCCGAGCGTTCACGCGTGGGACCACCCAGACCGATTGTTTCGGGCCACGACCGCGTTCGTCCTACCTAGCTCGCTGGGCCCACCGACGCACATCGGGATAATGGGTGCGGCAGCGTTGCCAGGTGGCGCCGGGCAGGGTGGCGGCGATCGCGGCGACCAGGCCGGCGTGCGCATCGGAGGTGACCAGCCTGACCCCGGACAGGCCGCGGGCGACCAGATCGCGGAAGAACGCGAGCCAGCCGGCGCCATCCTCACTGGTGGTGACCTGGATCCCCAACACTTGGCGGTGCCCGTCGGCATCGACACCGGTAGCGACAAGGGCATGGACCGGCACGACCCGGCCACCCTCACGCACTTTGAGCACCAGGGCGTCGGCGGCCATAAACGTGAACGGGCCGGCATCAGCCAAGGATCGGGTGCGGAACTCCTCAACGTGAGCATCCAGGTCCTTGGCCATTTCGGAGACCTGCGACTTCGACAGGGTCGTGATCCCCAACGATTGGACCAGCTTGTCCATCCGGCGCGTCGAAACACCCAGCAGGTAGCAGGTCGCCACCACCGAAGTGAGGGCCCGTTCGGCGCGTTTGCGACGCTCGAGCGCCTGCGAGTTCAGGGAGAATGCGCGTCCCATCCTCACCCTCGCGGTTGGGTTGACGATCGCCAGCATCTGCGCGGTCGCCGTAATCGCGAACACGATGGGACTGGCATGGGGTCCAGCGTTTGTGCTCGGCGCGATCGTCGCTCCTCCGGACCCGGTGGCCGCCACAGCGGTAGCTCGCAAACTGCGCCTGCCGGGTCGCCTCGTGACGGTGCTCGAGGGCGAAGGAATGTTCAATGACGCCACCGCCCTGGTTCTGTACAAGATCGCCCTCGGCGCGGTGGTGGCCGGCTCCTTCTCGGCCGGCGGTCTGGGGCTGAGCCTTTTGCTGGCAGTGGTCGTGGGCGCAGGCGTCGGACTGGGCGCGGGATGGCTGGTGAGGGCAGCGCTCGCCCGCATCCACGACGCCGCGTCCGAGACCACCGTGACGTTGGCAGTTCCGTTCGGCGTGTACCTGCTGGCCGATCAGTTTGGGGGTTCGGGCGTGCTCGCCGTGCTCGCGCCGGGGCTCTACCTGCGCACCTACAGCCACACCGCAGTGACGTCGGGAGGCTGGCTGCTCGGGGGCGTGCCGTGTGGCGGTACGCCGACTACATCATCACCAGCATGGTCTTCGTGTTCATCGGCTTCGAACTCACCGCCGTGCTCAAGGACAATCTCCTTGAGCCTGGAGATCTCATGCTTGCGCTCCTGGTGGTGGGCACCCTGATTGTGCTCAGGTTCGCCTGGATCTTCCCTGCCATGTGGCTCGAGCGATTGCGGCGCAGGCGGCACCAGGGAGCGGCGACACCGGTCGGCAACCGGGAAACGGTCGTCACCTCGTGGGCGGGGATGCGGGGCGTGGTCACCGTCGCTACAGCCTTGGCACTTCCCGTCCTGACCGATGCCGGAGATCGGTTTCCGCAGCGGCACACGATCCTCTTCGTGGGGCTTGCCACCGTCCTGGCCACCTTGGTGGTGCAGGGGCTCACGCTGGCTCCCATGGTGCGATGGCTCCGGGTCGGCGACGACGCGGACACGACTCGGGTGGCAAAGGCGCTGCGGAGGCAAGCAATGAAGGCCGCACTCGAGGCGGCGCGGACGTACCCCGGCGATGTACCGGATCGGGTCCGGAACGCGGTCATCCTGCAATACGAGGGCGATATCGCCTCCCACGATGCTCTCCATACGGCAACCCACGGCAAGGACGAGGTCGAAGACGACCGTGGCGACCAGCGCGAGGTGGTCGAGCTGTTGCGGCGCGCAGCCGAGGCCGAGAGAGAACTCATCATCGATGCCCGGCTCAAGGGACGGGTGAGTCCTGAGGTGGCAGATCAGGTGCTCTCCGAAATCGAGAACCGGGCCGTGCGCGACTCTGGATAGCGCCAGTTCCCGCTTGACAGTCCAGGCTCGAAGCGGCAGAACCACTCAACGGACGCGTGCGTTCAACTTCCGCCAGGGCTCGCCAGTTCCCGGCCCGGGGTTCCGGCATAGGGAAAGCAATCCGATCAGGAGTAACCCATGGTGCCCGGTGACCCCGTTCCGCTCCCGCACGACTCACCCAGAACAACGGCCCTTATCCGTCCGCTCGGTCAACCCACCATCCCGGATCTTCGCCGGCCTCGATCCAGGGCATGGTGCTGCTGGCGAAGCGTCCGCCCCTGGTGCGGATGAGCAGTTCGACCTCCGCCTCGAGCGGATAGATTCCTTTCGGCCAGGCTCGCAGGCCTGCGATGTGCTGCACTTTGCCGCTCATCGGGATACACGCTTCACCATCACGCGGGCCGTGGTCTGGCCCGAACCCGACACCCCGATCGTCAAGACGCCCAAGAGCCTCGCCCGGGAGGTCGCGATCCCGCCCCACATCCCGCGCTGGAACTGCTCGGCTTCGGGCTGCCGGACGGGCGGGCCGGGATCGGGGTCTCCTTCGCCGGCACCCACGACCTGTCCGGTACCGCGCTCGCCCTGCCCGACAGCGACTACCAGAGTCTGCTCCAAGCTCCGTCCAGCGCGATGTACCAGCCGTTCTGGCAGTCCTGAGACCCAACGCCGATAGAGAAGCGATCCGGCACCGGGACCGATGCCGCGCCGGGTTCGATCGGTTCAGCCGCGGAAGTACTTGAGGCCCGGTTTCGTCGTGCCGAGCAGGGTGCTGACGGTGACGAATTGGTAGCCCTTGGCTTGCAGGCCGTCGATGATTTCGGGGATGGCCTCGACGGTCCATTTGTGGATGTCGTGGACGAGGATGATCGAGCCTCGCCGGGTCTTCTTCAACGCTGACGCAAGCGTTGTTGCCGTGCTCCGGGTCTTCCAGTCAAGGGTGTCGACGTTCCAGAGCACCATCGCCAACCCGGCCCTCTTGGCGGCCGCATGCACGTTGGCGTTCACGGCCCCGTAGGGCGGGCGAAGATATCTGGGCGTGACCCCGGCATCCTGGCGCAGGACATGGATGGTGGAGACGATTTCCCGGTCGATCTGTCGGGGACTGAGCTTGGTGAGGTCGCGGTGGTCCCAGGTGTGCACACCGATCTCGTGCCCGGCAGTCGCCACGGCCTTGGCTAGTTTCGGGTAGGTCTCGACCTGCTGGCCAAGCATGAAGAATGTGGCGCGAACCTGCTTGTCGGCGAGATATGCAAGCAGTTTCCGGGTGGTCGGGGCGGGACCGTCGTCGAATGTCAGGGCGATGCACTTGGCCTTGCGGCAGTCGACCTTGGTCTCCACGGGCGGTGCGGGTGGGGTGACTGTGGGTTCGGGCGGGGCGGGGTTGGGAGTGGGGGTGGAGGCTCTGGGGCTGGTTGGCGCAAGGGTGGCTGCCTGCGCCGAGCGGCCGACATCGCTGAGTAGACCATCAGTGATCCCTCGGGGGATGGTGAAGGTCACCCGGCCCCGGGAACAGTCGGCCACCTGGCACTGGTCGTAGCCGAGGATCAGCTCACCGGCCGCCGTGAAGGCGATCAGTGGGGTCTCCAGCAGAGGGTCGGTGCCAGCCTTAGTCAAGGTCGACGCCGTCGCGCGTCGCCGCGACCGACCTGAGCGCGGCCAGGGTGGAGCGGTGGTCCACTAGCAGGGCGTCATCGGTAAACGGTGTGCCGGACGTCGGATCGAACCAGAAGGAGCGCCATCGGTTCTCCGCTGGCCCTTCGCCGAGCGCGATGCTGTCGCTGGCGAGGCCCACAGCAGAGGGAGAACTGGCCAACAACTGCCAACCCAGGTTGAGCTCCGCCTGACCGGGATCGTTGGGATAGCGGTTCTCGAAGTCGCTGATCGAGCTCGAGAAGTATGCCGAGACCGGCTGATCCACCCGAGGCTGCCCGAAGCGCGGCCACGAAGCGAACAACCTCGGCGATGCGGTCGAACGGGTCTCGACTCCAACCAGGAGGTCGCCCAATAGCTCGGCGTCCAGCACCTGGGGGCTATCCCCGTCGGCCCACAAGGCGTCCTGCGCCGACCCGGTCGCCGGTGCAGCCGCCGTGGCGCGGGGCCCCGCTGGGGTGGACGGCGTCAGTGTCGCGACTGGGTAAGTCACCGCACAGCTCGTGAGCAGCACCAAGCCAGCGGCGAAGGCGCCGAACCTGGTGACTGCAGCCATGATCCCTCCCTCTGCTCGAAGGCCCCGCATCAACTTGGCCGAGGCTACATGGCGGCCCTGAGCGGCTCAGCACCAAACGTTCACGCGCCGTTCAGGACCATGAATCCCGGTGGTTTGGTTCACCTGTGCCCGATAGACCGTGGCCTTGTCACACGACGTCGCGCAGCGCGTCACCCATCAAGAAATGAGCCGATGATCGACACGAGTGTGGGTTTGTGGGGGCCGATCCAGAACAGGTGGCTCGGTGACTCGAGTTCGACGAGCGTGGCCCCGACAATGAGGTCCGCGAAGTCCTCCGCGTGCACGAACGACACGCCACCATCGTGGCGAGAACCCGTCACAAGCGTCGGGCACCGCACCTTCGAGATGGCGCCGCGCCGTGCGGCGCCGTCGCGTGCCCACCCTTGGCGTAGGTCGTTGACGAAGCCGGAATCCGAACCCATGGAGCGGAACAACTCACGCGCCTCGCTCCTGTCGGCAGCGCTCAGCTCCCCCCACCACTCGGTGACCGGTCGCGTCGAAAGCCCAGCCATCATGAGCCGCAGTCCCGCGTCCGACCGGACCATGCGACGAACCAGTCGCCACACGAGACCTTGCAACGGTTGGGAGAACACGACGGGTCCGAGGAGCGCCTCCACCCGACTGTCTGGATACGGCAAAGCCGAGGGTGCGCAACTGTGCAGGACCAGGCGCGGCACGCGGAGCTGCGGATCCGTGGCGACGTGCACAGCCTGGAGGCCTCCGAAGGAGACGCCGACGCAGGCGGCGACGGTCGAGATTCCCAGTTGTTCGCAGGCCTCACCCACCAGCGGGGCGAACTCAGCCGCGCTGAGTGCCCCCACATCAGTGCCGCCGTAGCCCGGGCGCGAGAACGAAACCACCCCGTTCCCCAACGCCGCATACAAACCCCAACCGCAATCACAGGCAGCTGAGCAATGGCCTCCGGGAAAGAACAACACCGGCGGCCGTTCGCCCTGCACCTGCAGGACCTCCACAGTTCCCGCGCTCGTTGAGATAAGCCGCGTTTCAACCACGGCCCCAGTGTTGCCGCAATCCGAGACCTCCAGCCGCAGTGCGCGCCTGGTGACCAGCGCGCCATCGGGTTGGTCGGCAGGATGGAGCAGCACAGCCGGAGATTATTCTCTGATCCCGTGACCACCGTCCTGCTCGTCGGTGCCTTGCTAGCCGGCATCATCGTCCTCACTCCACTCGCCGACAGGATGCGCGTACCGCTGCCCGTTCTGCTGACCGTATGGCCAGATCGCGGAGTCCGACTCCAGGCTGCGACACCTCGTCCTGCTGCAGCTCAGCCAGGTTCAGATCCAACCAAGACACATTCACGATGCGCGTTCACGGCTCGCCCGGCGCAGTCAGGAGTCCGTCCACTCAACGTGTGACGAGCCAAGCATCAGAGAGGGGAACTAACTTCGACCGACACAAGGGCTACCCACGAGGCGGGACCCTAAAGCTGCAGGCTGACAAGCACGTTCGACACCCTTGGGCTGACAGGATTCGACCCCTGCCAGACGGTGGAGGTGGAACCCGCCGGCGCTCCCCCAATGTGACGTCCTCCACCTGCTTTGCGCTCAGCGCGCGGGGATAGCCGTGCCTGGGATCGTGCTTGGACTGGCGGTTTGGGCGTCCTGGAGCCACCCGTCGCAGCACGATAACAGCACGCGCTGCGATGAATCGGCCAAAAGTGGTGATCCACAAGGCCTTTTACGGTCGGGCTGACAGGATTTGAAGGTGCCTTGGAGGGTTGGCGTCGAGGTTGTTGCGACTAGGCTATCTAACGTAGCCACTAGGCCTTTTGCCGATGGATGATGACTCGGTCCGGGTCGGTGGAGTGGGCTGAACTAGGGTCGTGTAGGGTGTCACTAATGCACGTTTACTGCACGACGTCGGACGGTTGCTATTGCACGCCAGCGGCCCTC
>JBBRIY010000054.1:0-10757 GCA_038220215.1 Propionibacteriales bacterium | reverse complement strand
CAGCGACGGCATCCACGGCGCCTCGGCGGGCGGATTGTGGCAGGCGGTGGTCTTCGGTTTCGCCGGGCTCGAGGTGACCGACGGCGGGTGGCACACCACGCCGATGCTGCCGAAGCACTGGACGCGGGTGGAGTTCGGCTTCGACCACCACGGCGTCCGCCAACGCGTGGTGGTCGAAGCCTGACAGGTACAGGCCGTCTCTTCTACTCCTTCACGGCGCCGCCGGAAACGTTCATCATCCGCTTCTGGAAGACCCCTGGAAGCTGAGGATGACGATGGTCATCAGGGCCGGTCGGGCCATCGTCAGGATGATCGACCAGAAGGTCCGAAACGGCCCTGCTCCGTCGATCCATGCGGCCTCCTCAACCGCCACCGGAATGGACTCGAAGAAGTTCTTCGTTATGAAGACCCCCGCCGCGTCCACGACAACGGCAGGATCATGCCCGGATAGGTGTCGTAGATGCCGAGGGACTTGATCACGAGGAACTTCGGGATCAGCAGGACCAAAGCGGGCACGGCCATCACCGCGATCACCAGCGCGAAGATGGCCGAGCGTCCCCGGAAGCGCAGCCGTGCCAGGGCGTACCCGCCGAGGGAGACGAAGAACACCCGTCCGAGCGTCACCGAGACCGTGACGATGAACGAGTTCATGGTCCACAGCGCGAAGTTCGAGTTGGCGAACAGCGTGGTGAAGGCCGCCGACGTCCACGATGAGGACCACAGCGCGAGGCCGGCCGACGTGGCCTCCTCGTCGGACTTGAACGAGTTCGCCACCTGCACCAGGAACGGGAAGATGTAGACAAGCGCAAGCACGATCAGGACGACGTAGGTCATCGGGGCCGTCAGGCCGATTCCTTTCCCGGGCCTCCGGTTCTCACTTCGCGCCATTGCGCACCTCCTTCTGCTGCTTCCGGTCGGCGCGGGCCTGGCGTCGGCTGGGCAGGGACGGGTCCGTCTGCCCGAGGATGACCCGCTGCAGCAGGGTGAACGCAACGATGATCGCGAACAACACGAAGGCGATCGCTGCCCCGCGTCCCCAGTTCTGGGTGATGAAGGCCGCGTCGTACGACAGGTAGGCCGGGGTGACGGTGGTCTTCGACGGGCCGCCCTGGGTTCCGGTGTAGATCTGGTCGAAGACCTGCCAGGCACCGATCAGCCCGAGAGTGAGGACGGTGAACAGCGTCGGCCGCAACATCGGCAAGGTGACGTACCAGAACCGCTGCCAGACGGTGGCGCCGTCGACCATGGCAGCCTCGTCGGTCTCCTCCCCGATCGCCTGCAGGGCCGCGAGAAACAGCAGCATGAAGGTGCCGGAGGTGGTGAACACGGCCATCAGGATGAACGCCGTCATGGCCACCGATGGACCAGCCAGCCAGTCCCACGACGTGATGCCGAACAGCGCTGGCTGGGACAGGAACGACGGGGCCTGCCCGCCGCCCAGCATGATGTGGATCAGGCCGCGGGGATCCTCGAACCAGTTCGGCCCCTGGACGGAGAACCAGCCCAGCACGGCGTTCACCGCACCGGAGGCGGAGAACAGGAACAACCAGAGCACGGTGATGGCCACTGACGAGGTCACCGAGGGAAAGTAGAACGCCGTCCGGAAGAAGCTCTTTCCACGCAGGGCCTGCTTGTTCACCAGGAACGCAAGGGTGAGCGAGAGGGCCGTCTGCAGCGGTACCACCAGAATCACGTAGTACATGATGTTCCGGATGGAAATTCCGAAGTCCCGAGCAGCCAGGCCCCGCCCACCGAGTACTTCGGTGTAGTTCGCGGTTCCGACGAAATTGACCCCGGCACCCCAGGGCGCTCCTCTGCCGCCCCAGTCGGAGACCGACACCCAGGCGGCCATCAGCACCGGCAGCAGCAGGAACACCCCGAGGATGATGACCGTCGGGCTGATGAAGAGCCAGCCGGCGCCGGTCTGGCGGTTGATCCGTGACCGACGACGGCTCCCTGATGCGGGCCCATGCGCCCGCACCAGCTCCCTGGTGACGGTCATGTCAGCCGACCACGGCCTGGAGGTCGGCCTGGGTGGCGTCGAGGATCGCCTTGGGATCCTTCGACTTCAAGCTTCCCAGCTGGCTGTTGAACTCCTTGATGACGTCGGCGGCACCAGCCATGGCAGGCAGGTTCTGCGCGTACTCGGCTCCGTTGATGAACGCCGCCATCGTGGGGTTGTCGGCCTTGTAGCCGTCGGCTGCGGACTGCACCGACGGCATCACGCCGAAGTCCTTCGCGAAGGTCAGCTGCTGTTCGGTCGTGGTCAGGTACGTGACCAGGTCGACGGCTGCGGCCTTGTTGTCGCCATCGGTGGAGATGCCCCAGCAATTGGTGTACTGGAGGGTGCCCTTCTGGGTGCCCGCGGGCAGCTCCGCGACGGTGTAGTCGATGCCGGAGTAGTCGGCCTTCAGGGCTCCGGTGATCCAGTTGCCCTCGATCACCATCGCGGCCATCTTCTTGCCGAAGGCCTCGCCGCCCCAGCCTGCACCGAGGTCGCTGGAGAAGGCCGCGACGCCGTCGTCCATCAGCTTCTTGACGAAGGCGAGCCCGTCGATGTTGGGCTGGGCGTTCGCCTGGGCCTTGCCGTCACTGCTGACCAGGCCGCCGCCGGCCTGCGCCATGAAGACGCCCACGCGCTGGAGCTCTGGACCGAAGGCCAGCCCGACCCGCTTGCCCTTGGTGAGCTTCTTGGCCACGGCCTCGAGCTGGTCCCACGTGGTGGGGATGTCAGCGTCGGTGAGCCCGGCTTCCTTCCACATCGCGGTGTTGATCACCAGGGCGAGGGTGGAGAAGTCCTTGGGCGCGCAATAGAACTTGTCGTCGTAGGTGAACGCGCTCACCAGACCGGGGTAGAAGTCGGACTTGTTGGCGAGCTGGTCGCCGTAGGCCTCCAGGGAGCCGTTCTTGGCCCAGCCGGAGAGCTGGTCGGTGGAGACATAGAGGACGTCGTCGGGCTTGCCGCCGGCGAAGCCCTGGGTCGCCTGCTGGACGAGGTCGGAGGCCACCTTCACCTCCGCAGGGATGCCGGCCTTGGACGACCATGCCGCCACGGCGGCCTTCACCGAGGTGGTCTCCGCTTCACCGGAGGAGCCGATCAGCACGGTCACCGGGTTGGTGTTCGCCGACGCGGAGCCGGACGGGGCGGCCGCCTCGCTGGACGCCGAGAATCCGCTGCCACAGGCAGCGAGGCTGAAGGAAGCGAGGACAGCGACGGCTGCGGTGACAGCTCGACGTGGTGACGGGTGCATCTTTGGTCCCTTTCGGTGGGGTTGGGTTCGGTGTCTACTGCGCGAACGGTGCCACTTCTCGCAGCACCAGCTCTGGGGTGAGCAACTGCTGCGGTTCTGGCGGAGTCCGCCCGTCGAGGAGGTCGGCCACCATGCCGATGAGTCGCTCTGCTGCGAGTTCGACGGGCTGGTGGACGCTGGAGAGCCCGACGGCACGTGCGACCGGGGTGTCATCGAAGCCGACCACGGGCAGCCGGCCGTTGGCCCGGAGGTTGCGGAACACGGTGAGTGCGCCGAGGGCGAGGGAGTCGGAGGCGCAGACGAGTGCGGTCGCGCCGCGGGCGAGCAGGATGGCCGCCGCCTCAGCGCCGGGCTGGGCGCCGTCGCCGACGCCCATCTCGAGGCCTGCCGAGTCGGGCAGGTCACTGACCGCCCGTGCCCACCCTGCGCGACGGTCGTCGCCGACGCCGGAGCCGGCCGGCCAGCCGAGGTAGCCGATGCGGGTGTGGCCGTCCGCGCGGAGCGACCGGGTGGCAGCCTCGGTGCCGGCGCTGCCGTCAACGTCCACCCAGCAGTGGCTGTCGCCACGCTCGCCCCACGGCCGCCCGAACGCGACGAACGGCACCCGGGCAGCGAGCAGGCCCGCGGGGCGGGCGTCTCCGGTGAAGGTGTCGGTGAGGATGGCGACGTCGATCGAGGACGCCCCGTGCAGTGCGTCGATGACGGCGACCTCGTCGCCTGCACTGTCGGCGGCGAACAGGCTGATGCGGTAGCCCTCGTGCTGCGCTGCAACGGCGAGGCTGTGCACGAAGCGGTCCATGACCGTCCCGTTCACCCCGTCGACGGCCTGGTAGAGCCGCAGGGCGATGCTCAAAGAGCGCTGCGTCCGCAGGGCCCGTCCGGCCGCGGAGGGTCGGTAGCCGGAGGAGGCGATGGCAGCCAGCACGCGGTCCCTCGTCTCCGGCTTCACGATCTCGGGATTGTTGATGACGTTGGAGATGGTTTGTCGGGACACGCCCAGTTCGCCGGCCAGGCTCAGCAACGTCGGCCGTGACAGTCTCAGTTCCGGGTTCATGCCCACATTCTTCCGTTTGGATCGATCAAGATTGGCGACGACAGGCAATCTCCGTAGCTTCGTGGAGGTTCTTGGATCGATCAAATCAATGATTGTTCCGGCCAGCACACTTGTCAAGGGATGTGTGCGTGCCCGCATGGGCACAGTTCGATAACGGCGACCGGAGGCCGACCCCGGGTTGGAGCTAGACTCTCGCCAGCTTCGTCTGATTTCGAATCCGGGGTGATCGCGGGAATGTCTGGGCCGTCCGACGTCGCTGCTGCTCGTCGGTTGACCGGAGCCGTCATGGCCATTGGGCTCACGATCGGTGTGGCTGTCGCACTGACGGTGGCGGCCGCCGGGCTGCTCGCTTTGCTGCCAGCGCTGCCGGGCCGTCTTGAGGCCGACGACCTCACCGGACTTGCCGCCCTGCTGGGCGATCTGGTTGCCCGCCTCGCCGGCGTCACGACGCTCGGTTTCCTCGCAGGGATCGTCGCGTTCGTGCCGCTCGCGGAGGGAACGCCTGCCCCGAGCAGCGATCGCCTTCGCCGGTGGCTGGTGCGGTCCGCGCAGGTGTGGTTCGCTGCGTCCGTCCTGATGACCTTCGCCAATCCCAGCTTCGTGGAAGGCATGGCGATCCGGGCCTCGTTCCGCGCGGACGCCTGGTGGCTGTTCATGACGTCCACCACCAGCGCCCTGGCGTGGGTCGCATCATCGGTGGTGGCGCTCGGAATCATCATGGTGGGCTGGTGGGGCCGGAGCCGTTCGGCGTTCACGATCGCCTGGTTTGCCGGTGCGACCGCGACAGTCTTCGTCGCGGTCACCGGCAGCGTGTCTGTCGGGCTGGGCCACGACTTTGCGACGGACACCGTCGGACTGGCCACCCTGGCATCGGTCGCGCTGTGCAGTGGAGCGGTCGGCGCCCTGGCTGCCCTGGACTCCGGACGCGGGGCTGCAGCGCTCCGCCGCTACCACCGGTCGGTCCCGCCGCTGCTCGGCGTCGCTGCCATTGGCTACGGGATCGGCGCGTGGCAGCAACTGGCCGGGGTCTCACCGCTGGCTACCGCCTACGGGCTGCCTGTGGTCGCTGGCTTCGGCGTGGCATTGCTGCTGGGTGTCAGCTGGCTGTGGCGCCTGTTCGCTGAGCGCGACCCGGATACCGCAGACTGGCGGCACCCCGTCGCTTCGGTGACCCGCGATGTGATCGTCCTGATCCTGGGCCTGACGAGCCTCACCGCTGCGGCGTACCTGCCTCCGCCTCGCTTCCTGGCGCCGCAGAACATCCAGATCAACTATCTGGGCTACGAGGTGAATGTGCCGGCCACGCTCGAGCGGCTGATCGGGCTCGGCCGTCCGAACCTGTTGTGGGTGGTGCTCGCCTCGGCCGCGATCGGGATGTACGCGTGGGGTGTCGTTCGGGCTCACCGGCGTGGCAGGCGATGGCCGGTTTCCCGGTCACTGTTCTGGCTGGCCGGATGGGGGCTCACCTTGTATCTGGCGGTGAGTGGCTTATGGATGTACTCCACCGCCGTCTTCAGCTGGCACATGCTGGTCCATATGACCGTGAACATGATGATCCCGGTCCTCTGCGTCCTTGGTGCGCCGGTCAGCCTGGTCTACGCCGCCTCTCGCCCGCGCCTGCCTGATGAGCTGGCCGGGGCGCAAGAGCTGCTGGGCGGGCTGGCGGAGAACCGGGTGGTGCGTGTGGTGCTGAGTCCGCCGCTGGTGTGGCTGGTCTATGTGGGCTCGCTGTTCCTGGTCTACTTCAGCCCGCTCTTCCCGTGGCTGATGCGCTACCACTGGGGCCACCAGCTGATGTTGCTGCATTTCATGATTGCCGGCTATGCGTTCTTCGCCTTGCTGGTCGGTCCCGACAGGCACCCCTGGAACCTGCCCTACATCGTCCGATTCGCACTGCTGCTGAGCGTCATGCCCTTCCATGCCATCTTCGCGGTCGGGATCATGTCCGCGCACAGCGTGCTGGGCGAGGCGTTCTACCGGAGCATCGATGTGGCGTGGGTGGGCGACCTGCTGAACGATCAGAGCATCGCAGGGCAGGTGACCTGGTTCACCGGTGAAGTTCCCGCGCTCGTGGCCGTGATCATGCTGGCCGCACAGTGGTTCCGCAGCGACAGCTCGGAGGCCGCGGCAGCAGACCTGCTGGCCGACGCGGGCGAAACAGGGGACGAGCTTGACGCCTACAACGACATGCTCGCCGAGCTGGCCAGGCGCGACCGGGGCGAGCCCGCGAAGCTGGTGCAGTGATGGAACTGAAGCAATTGCCGGCTGCGGTCGACCTGTTGGGGGACCGGGTCGAGCTGGACGTGTCGGGCATGACCTGCGCAGCGTGCGCGGGCCGGATCGAGCGGAAGCTCAACAAGCTGGACGGCGCCCGCGCCACCGTCAACTACGCCACCGAGCGGGCGATGGTGCTGGGCTGGCCGCCGGAACGCGCGTCAGACCTGGTCGACGCGATCCGATCGGCCGGTTACGACGCCAAGCCCGTGACCGAGGACGCCGCGCCGGACGGGTACAGCGACAGGGTCAGGATGCTGCGGAACCGGTTGATCGTCGCAGCCGTGCTGACCGTCCCGCTCGGCGACGCCGCGATCGCACTCGCCCTGGCACCGCAGCTCAGGTTCCCGGGCTGGGAGTGGGCCTTGATCGTCGGGGCAATCCCGGTGGTCTTCTGGTGTGCCTGGCCGTTCCACCGGGCTGCCTGGCGCAACCTTCGCCATGGTGGCACGAGCATGGACACCCTGGTCTCCCTCGGTGTTCTGGCCGCGTTCTTCTGGTCCGTCGCGGCCACGGTCTTCAGCGTTCCCGGTGAGTCCTACTGGTTCGGCTACGGCATGGCACCAGAGGGGGCCGACAGCCTGTACCTGGAGGCTGCCGCCGCCATCACCACCTTCCTTCTCGCGGGACGCTACGTGGAGGCGCGCTCGAAACGCTCCGCCCGTGGAGTGCTGGCTGCAATCGGAAAGCTGGCGCCAACCACGGTCCGGGTCCTCCGCGATGGCGCTGAGGAGGTTGTCCCGATCGGTGAACTGCGCGTCGGGGAACGCTTCGTCGTCCGTCCCGGTGAACGCATAGCGACCGATGGCCAGGTCGTCGCCGGAGCCTCATCGATCGACACCTCGGCCATGACCGGTGAGGCGGAGCCGTTCGAGGTGAGCGCCGGCGGCCGGGTCCTTGCCGGCACCACGAACCTCAACGGCGCCCTCGTCGTGGAGGCGCAGCGCGTCGGTGCCCACACCCAGCTGGCCCAGCTCGCCGTGCTGGCCGAGCAGGCCCAGGCGCGCAAGGCGTCGGTGCAGACCCTTGTCGACAAGGTCGTCGCGGTGTTCGTCCCCGCTGTGCTGATCATCTCGGCCCTCACCCTCACGGGTTGGCTGTTCGCAGGTGGCAGCCCCCGCACCGCCTTCAGCGCGGCGATGTCGGTGCTGATCATTGCCTGTCCCTGCGCGCTCGGGCTGGCGACCCCGACCGCCCTCATGGTCGGGGTCGGCAGGGGCGGGCAGCTGGGCATTCTGATCAAAGGTCCGGACGCACTCGAAGCCTCCGGCGTGATCGACACTGTCGTGCTCGACAAGACCGGCACGCTGACGACGGGCGCGATGAGGCTGGTTGAGGTCCAGCCGCTGACCCAGATGGACGTGGCCGTCCTCCTTGCGCTGGCCAGCGCGGTCGAGAACGATTCCGAGCACCCGATCGCCCGTGCGCTGGTGGCCGGAGCCTTGGCCCGCGGGATCGTCCCGCAACGGGCGGAAGGGGTGCAAGCGCTGCCGGGAGCCGGGGTCGAAGGCGTTGTCGTCGCCGCGGATGGCCACGCCCGGCAGGTGCTGCTCGGCACTCCGACCCTGATGCGAGAGCGCGGGCTGGCGGTGTCGGCGGATGTAGCCGGCGCCGTCGAAGCCGCGGCTTCCTCCGGCCGGACAGCGGTCCTTGTCGCCGTTGACGGGATCGTGTCGGGCTACTTCAGCGTCGCCGACACCATCAAGGATTCTGCTCCGCAGGCTGTGGAGCGCCTGCGGAAGCTGGGGCTGCGGACCATCCTGCTCACCGGCGACCGTCGCAGCGCGGCTGAGGAGGTTGGCCGCCTCGTCGGGGTGGATGAGGTCGTTGCCGAGGTGCTGCCCAGCGAGAAGGCCGAGGTGATCGAGAAGCTTCAGGCCCAGGGCCGGCGGGTCGCGATGGTGGGTGATGGCATCAACGACGCGGCCGCCCTGGCAACAGCCAATCTCGGGATGGCGGTGGTCAGCGGCACCGACGTGGCCATGAAGTCCGCCGACATCATCCTGGTGCGGCGGAGCCTCGACGTCATCCCGGATGCGATCGAACTGTCCCGGCGCACTCTCCGAACGATCCGCGGGAACCTGGTATGGGCATTCGGCTACAACGTGGCCGCCGTCCCCCTGGCAGCTCTTGGCCACCTCAATCCTCTGATCGCCGGATTCGCGATGTCGCTTTCCAGCGTCTTCGTGGTCACCAACTCGATGCGGTTGCGGCGTTTCAAGGCCGGGGCGAGCTGACCGGACCTCAGCCCGCGGTCGGCGATGCCGGCTGGTGGCCGGCGCGAGCCGCAATCCCTCAACGGCGGTGTGCCCCCAATGGGATTTGAATCCGTTGACGCAGGTCGGCCGACTTTGTGGTTGACAAGCCCATTCGCAGTCTGACTAGGAAGGTCGTCGCACTCGTCGCCTCTTCTGCTGGGCCATGCATAGGCGTATTGTGTGTCGTTAAGGGCCCGATAAGGGCCCGCTGAGCGTCCCGAAGTGGACGCGTGCACAAGATGGGATTTCATGATCCGAAGGGGCCGCGCGGCGCATCAGCGGAGCCGTTGGGGATCGGTGCGGCGCAAGGCGTCCGGCAACTTCCAGGCCAGCTACCGTCACGGTGGCATCCCGGGCGTCGTGCCAAGCAATGTGTACACCGCACCCATAACCTTCCAGACTGAAGGGGACGCCCGGGTGTGGCTCGAAACAGAGCGGCGGCTGATGGAGAGTGGCCAGTGGACGCCACCGGCCGAGCGGGAGGCCACTCGTCGCCAGGAGAAGGCAGCTGTGGCGGTTCGTCCCACGGTGGCAACCTACGCGCGCCAATGGCTCGTCCTGGCCGACATCCGCCCAACCACGCGGGCTCGGTATGAGGCAAGCTTGCGGATTTACATTTGCGGGGAGCCCCTAGGGTTCAGCGTCCGGCCGAACGAGCGGACCGGCAAGCGGGCGAAGCCCAAGGTCTGGACCGACTATCCGCTCGGCGGTGTCATCTTGGCGGACCTGGATCGGGCCCAGGTTCAAGCGTGGTGGCGGTCGCTGCCGGTGATTCAACGGCGGCGTAGCTGTGACCTGGCCTACCAGTTCCTCAAGACCATCTGCCTGGCCGCAGTCGACGACGGGCTGATCGACGTCAACCCAGTGAAGGTGAAAGGCGCGGGCAAGCCGTCCAGACGTCGCAGCATTGAACCGCTCACTCCCATCCAGGTGCGAGCGATCGCGGACGGAATGCCGGACCGTTGGCGGCTCGGTGTGCTGTTCGGTGCGTGGTGCGCCCTCCGCTCGGGCGAGGTTCGGGAGCTCCGCCGCAAGGACATCGACTTGAATCGAGGCGTGGTGAAGGTGACCCGCGGTATCGTCCACGCTGGCCAGCGCACGCAACGAATCGGTGAGCCGAAGACCGAGGCGGGTATTCGGACCGTCCGGATTCCCGCATCAATGATGGACGCGGTCCGGGTGCACCTCCATGACCATGCCCAGCTCGGTCAGGAAGGGCTGCTGTTCTGGCGGGACGACGGCGGGAACGTTACTGACACCGAGTGGCGCGCAGCCTGGCTCCGTGCATGTGCCAGCGCCGAGGTCGAAAACGTCCGATTCCACGACCTTCGTCACGTCGGCCTGACTTATACCGCCCTCGCTGGCGCGACGATCCGGGAGTTGCAGGTGGTTGCCGGGCACACCACGCCGGGCATGGCGCTGCGCTACCAGGAGATCGCCGAGGACCACATGGCCCAAGTCGTCAAGGATCTCGACGCGCTCATCGCCGAGGGGCAACCGAGACCCATTAGTTGACCTAGTGGCGTGTCGGTGAAGTAGCTTTACGTTTGTGTTGGATAATCGGGTATGGCGAACAAGACGGCTACCCGGTTGGTGTTGCGGGATGGTGATCGGCCCAGGTTGGAGAGGTTGACCCGTTCAGCAACGGGTGCGGCGGCGGCTGCCCAGCGGGCCAGGATCGTGTTGCTGGCCGCCGATGGTGAACCCAACTATGTGATCGCCGAACGGGTCGGGGTGTCTCGCCCGACGGTGAACCTGTGGCGGGCCAGGTATGCCGCGCTGGGTCTGGCCGGCCTGGCTGACGAGGCGCGGCCGGGCCGCCCGCGGCAGGTCGACCGGCTGGCGATCCTGACCGCGACGCTCTCACCGCCCCCGGAGGGTCTGGGGGTGACGCACTGGTCGTCGCGGCTGCTCGCCACC
>JBBRIY010000053.1:0-10930 GCA_038220215.1 Propionibacteriales bacterium | reverse complement strand
TATGTCTGATGCACGCACAACGCGGCGCGTGCTCGCAGCAGTTGCCACCTTCGGGGCACTGCTGGTCACTGCTGCGTGTAGCTCGTCCGCCAGTCCCAGTGCCAGCGGTTCTGCCGCCGGCGGTGTGAACTGGGACGAGCGCGGCCCGATCACCTACGCGCAGGGCAAGGACACTGCGGGTGTCTGGGCTCCTGTTCTCGCCGGGTGGAACGCGGCTCATCCCAACGAGCAGGTCACCCTGATCGAACTCTCTCCCGAGGCTGACCAGCAGCGCGCCGACATGATCAAGCGCGGGCAGGCCAAGAGCGGCGAGTACAGCGTGATGTCTGTCGACGTCGTGTGGACCAGCGAGTTCGCAGCCAACGGCTTCCTGCAGGAACTGCCTGCCGACAAGTTCCCGACCACGGGCATGCTCCAGAGCGCGGTTGACGCCTCGACCTACTTCAACAAGCTGTACGCCTACCCTCAGGGCTCAGACGGCGCCATGCTCTACTACCGCAAGGACCTGCTGGACAAGGCTGGCCTTCAAGCCCCGAAGACCTGGGCCGAGATGCAGGCAGCCTGTGACAAGGTCCTGCCTGACCAGAAGGGCATGTCCTGCTACGCGGGCCAGCACCAGAAGTACGAGGGCCTGACCTGCAACATCGCAGAGGCCGTGAACTCCGCCGGCGGCGATTTCATCACCGCTGACGGGAAGCCCTCCGTGAACACCCCTGCAGCCATCGCAGGCCTGCAGTGGATGGTCGATGGCTTCAAGTCCGGCATGATCCCGGCCGATGCCATTACGTGGAAGGAAGAGGAAGGTCGTCAGGCGTTCCAGGACGGCAAGCTGCTCTTCCACCGCAACTGGCCCTACGTCTACAACCTTGCAAGCAAGGATGACGGTTCGTCCAAGGTCGTCGGCAAGTTCGCGGTCGCGCCGCTTCCCGGCAAGGACGGCCCCGGCGTCTCCACCCTTGGTGGCCACAACATCGGCATCTCCGCGTTCACCAAGAACAAGGGCACCGCTGGCGACTTCATCAAGTTCATCGCTTCCGAGCCGATCCAGAAGACCTTCCTCGAGAAGGGCTCACTTGCCCCGATCCTGGAGAGCCTGTACGCCGACCCTGCCCTGAACGAGCAGTTCGGCTACCTCTCCATCCTCGGCGAGTCGATCAAGACTGCCAAGTCCCGCCCGAAGGCCGTCAAGTATGGCGACGTCACTCTGGCCATCCAGGATGCGACCTACTCCGCTCTGCAGAAGCAGGTTGAACCGGCCGCTGCATTCGGCGACCTGCAGACCAAGCTCGAAGGGCTGCTGAAGTAACACCGTCCAACGGGATCTCTCGGGGTTGCGGGTCAAACCGCAACCCCGAGAGGTGTCTCAATTCAAGCAAAGGAGGTGGGGAAGCATGAGCCAGGGTGTAGCAACGACGCTCGCCGGCAATACGCCTCCCGTTACCGAGAAGCGCAAGAAGAACCTGTTGAGTGACGGTCAGGGATCGCTGGCGGCGCTCCTGATCTCTCCGACCATGCTGGTCATCCTTTTCGTGGTCGGCATCCCGATCCTGCTCTCGCTGCGGGAATCGGTTTACCGCAAGGCGACGACCGTTGATCCGGTCACCGGCATGATCCCCGAAGGCGAGGCCTTCGTTGGACTGGCCAACTTCACTGACATCTTCGCCAACCCCCAGACCGTTTCCGGTGTCTGGGGATCCATGGACCGACTGGTCAACTCCTTCTGGAACGTAACCTTCTTCACCGTCGTCTGCGTCGGGCTGGAGACGATCCTGGGCGTGGCAATGGCACTGATCATGGCGCGGGCCTTCCGCGGGAAGGGCTTCGTCCGTGCGGCGATCCTCATCCCGTGGGCCATCCCGACCATCGCCTCTGCCCGCATGTGGGGCCTGATCTTCGACTCCAACGGCGTCGCCAACGTCATCCTCAACCAGAAGATCCTCTGGCTGGCAGACAACGTCTATTCACAATGGGCTGTCATCATCGCCGACGTCTGGAAGACGGCGCCGTTCATCGGCCTGCTCACCCTTGCCGGGTTGCAGACCATCCCTGGCGACGTCTATGAGGCAGCAAGGGTCGACGGCGCCAATGCCTGGCAGCAGTTCACCAAGATCACGTTGCCGATGGTCAAGCCTGCGCTGGTGGTCGCCGTGCTGTTCCGCACGCTCGACACCATGCGGATGTTCGACCTGCCGTGGGGCATGATCGGCCCAGGGAAGTACTCGGTGGAGACCATCTCGATGTTCGCCTATGTCGAGAACAACGCCCTTCGCTACGGCTCGGCGGCGGCGTATTCGCTGCTGCTGTTCGCCTACATCGTCATCGTGGCGTTCCTGTTCGTGAGGCTTCTGGGTGCCGACGTGATCGGTGACGACGAGTCGCGGGCACTGACTGCACAGCGCAAGAAGCAGAAGGAGCTCAACAAGGCGACACGACGCAATGGCCCGCTCGCGAAGAGCACGATCACCAGTGGGGAGGCACAAGCATGACCGCCGCGACAGCTGCTACGCCTGGAGCCAACCGCGTGACTGCGGAGGAGTTGGCAGTCCTCAACAAGCCCTCTCGTGGGGGCAAGTACTGGGGCAGTCAGATTGCGATCATCGCAGGCATGGCGTTCATCGTCTTCTACTGCATTGCGCCGTTCTACTGGATGATCGTCTCCTCCCTGCGTTTGCCGACCGAAGGTCGGGAGACGAGCTTCTGGCCCGATCCGGTGTCGTTCGAGAACTATCCGGCGGTGTTCCTTCCGGAGAACGGCTTTGGTCAGGCCCTGCTCAACTCGGTGATCGTCTCGCTGACCACCACCGTTCTGACGCTGTTGCTGGGCATCCTCGGTGCCTACGCGCTGGCCCGGCTGCGGTTCTGGGCCAAGGGCATCGTGTTGTCGATCATCATCGCCTGCTCGATGTTCCCCGGCATCACCCTCCTGATCCCGTTGTTCAAGATGTTCACGGGCGCCTACCCGTGGATGCCGATCAACTGGATGAACACCTACCAGGCGCTGATCATCCCGTCGCTGTCCTTCGGCCTTCCGTTGGCAGTGTGGAACCTGACCGCGTTCTTCCGGCAGCTGCCGGTCGAGCTCGAGCAGGCGGCGATGGTGGACGGCTGCACGCCCGGACAGGCGTTCCGGAAGATCATCCTTCCGCTCGCCGCACCGGGCGTCTTCACCACGGCGATCATCACCTTCATCGCGGTCTGGAACGAGTTCATGATCGCGCTCACCTTCGGCACCCAGCAGAGCATGTACACGGCTGTGGTGTCGCTGTCGAAGTTCACCGGCGCCTACGGCTATGACACCCCCTGGGGGACGATCATGGCTGCCGGCGTTCTGATCACCGTTCCGCTGATCATCGGCGTGCTGATCTTCCAGCGCCGGATCGTGGCCGGACTGACAGCCGGTGGCGTGAAGTAGGCCTTGAAGACGAAGGCCCCGCGGTGTGACCGCGGGGCCTTCGGCTGTCTGGGTGGGCAACTGTGTTGCATTGCCTGGAAAAAGCGATTGGCCCGAAGGTGGAAGCTTCGGGCCAATCACCGTGCGCCGCCAGGGACTCGAACCCCGAACCCGCTAGTTAAGAGCCAGCTGCTCTGCCAGTTGAGCTAGCGGCGCGCGAGAAGAAACTCTATCGCAACACCAGCGGCGATAAAAATCGGAATGAACGACAGGTTCCGGGCAGCGGTGCCGGTTCTGATGCCGAACAAGCGATCTCGTCTCGCGGGATTCGTACAGCCTCCACTTGCGGGCTGAACCGATACCCGGTGTCATTGCCGTCTCTACCGAGGAGGTGTCGCCCTGGATCACACACGCAGCTTCTACAACGTGCTGGTGAACACCCTGATCGCGAATGTGACCACCAGCTTCCTGTGGTTCGCGCTCACCTTCTGGATCTACCTGGAGACCCGCTCGGTCCTGGCCACGGCGATCGTCGGCGGGACCTACATGTTGATGGTCGCCGTGGTGGGAGTGCCGTTCGGGACCGTGGTGGACCGGTGGCGCAAGAAGCAGGTCATGGTTGTCGCCACCACCGTCACAGCTGTCGCCTACGCGGGTGCCTTCGTCTTCTTCCTCCTCGTCCCCACCAGGTCCCTGCTGGTGATCGGCAGCCCGGCCTTCTGGGGATTCGTGCTGCTGATCCTGCTGGGAGCGATCGTCGAGAGCGCCCGGGGCATCGCCTTGTCCACTTGCGTCACCCTGCTGGTGCCCGAGGCTCGGCGAGCCAACATGAACGGCCTCGTCGGCATGGTCAACGGCCTCGGCTTCGCCATCACCTCGGTCTTCTCCGGATTGGCCATTGGCCAACTAGGCATGATGTGGACCTTGGCGATCGCTGTAGGGCTGACCGCCGTTTCGTTGCTGCACCTGCTCACCGTCTCCATCCCCGAACCGGAGATCGTCCATGCCGATGGCGTGCCCAAGGCCGTCGACTTCGCCGGCGCGTACGCGGCAGTCATCGTCGTGCCAGGGCTCGTGGGCCTGATCCTGTTCGCGACGCTGAACAACCTGCTCGGCGGTGTCTTCATGGCACTGCTGGACCCCTACGGCCTGAACCTCGTGTCCGTCGAGGTCTGGGGCCTCCTGTGGGGCGTCCTGAGTTTCGGTTTCATGATCGGGGCCGGCCTGGTTGCCAGGTTCGGACTCGGCGCCAGACCGCTCCGTGTCCTGCTGCTTGCCAACGTCGCGATGTGGACGATCGGGGGGCTGTTCACCATCCGGGAGAACATCTGGCTCCTCGCCGTCGGGATCCTCGTGTACATGGCGCTGATTCCGGTGGCGGAGGCGGCAGAGCAGACGGTGCTGCAGAAGGTCGTGCCCTACGAGAAGCAGGGCAGGGTCTTCGGGCTCGCCCAGAGCGTCGAGGTCGCCGCAGCGCCGGTCAGCGCGTTCCTGATCGGCCCGATCGCGGAGTTCTGGCTCATTCCCTATGCCGACTCTGACGCCGGGAGCCAAAGCCTCGGCTGGCTGCTGGGCGAGGGCCAGGCCAGAGGGATCGCGCTGGTGTTCGTCCTCGCGGGCGTCCTGGGATTGGCGCTCACGCTGGGGGCCTTCCTCACCAAGTCATACCGGCTGCTGTCGAAGGGCTACTCGGAACCGAGTGAGGTTGCAACCGTCAGCGGCGCAGACCCATCCTCCTGACGCTCGCGATTCGCTGGCGGCGAAGCTCGTCCAATTCCGGACGGGGGAGAGGCTCAAGTTCGCGGCCCAGCGCCAGTTCGAGCAGGTGGTCGGCGAACTCGGGATTGCGCGCGAGGATCGGGCCGTGCGGGTACGTGCCGATCACATTGCCCTGCACGGCGCCCTCGGTCCCGTCATTGGCGTTGCCGATGCCGATTTCCACCCGGGCAAGGGGGGTCGCCTGCGGGCCGAGGGTGGTGAAGCCACCGTGGTTCTCGAAGCCGGTGACCAGCGACTCGGTACCGTCGGGCTTCGTCCAGACCGAGAGCAGCTCGCCGACAGCGCGCTCGTCGCCGCGTCGCGTCGTGACGTCCAGCAGGCCGAGACCGTCGATCACCTCGTCGTACTCGCCCACCGTGAAGGTGTTGCCGACGATCTGGTAACCGGCGCACACGGCGAACAGCACCGCGCCGCGTTCGACGGCCCCGAAGATGTGACCGTCGGCCTTGAGCCCCTTCACCGCCGACACCTGGGCAGCGTCCTCGCCGCCGCCGAGCAGGTAGACCGCGCCGGTGGACGGGACCGTGTCGCCGGGCTCGACCTCGGTGAGGACGGCATCGATGCCCCGCCAGGCCAGGCGCTGGCGTAGCACCATGGCGTTGCCGCGGTCGCCGTAGATGCCCAGCAGCGACTGGTAGACGAGGACGATTTCGACTGGGCTCATCGCAGGCCCGCCATCTTCAGGAAGGCCTGGAACGGGGTGTAGGTCGCGATCACGTCAACGGCAGCGTGGCGATCACCGAGCGCCTCCCGGAGATCGGGCTCGATCTCGTGGTCGACGCCGGCGTAGCTGAGGCGCACAGCGAGGTCCTGGGCCCGGGGGCCGGTGCAGATGACTTTCCGTCCGGCGAGCTGCTCGTAGGGCACGTCCCACAGCCAGGAGACGTCCTTGCCGTCGGCGGCCACCGAATCGATCGCAAGGATCACCGGGTCGGACGCCGCCAGCGGCAGCGCCTCCGCCCATCCGGCGGGGTTCTTGGCCAGCAACAGGCGGGCGGTCGTGCTGCGGAAGGCAGCGATCGCGAACCGTCCGGCCGGGGCCTTGACCGTGTGCATGCCGGCCAGTGCAGTCTCGAGGTCGACGCCGAACTCCAGGGCCGCCGCGAGGGCGCACGCGGCGTTGGAGACGTTGAACGATCCGGGCACCTGCAGGTCGGGGTGCACCGTCCGGCCGTCGGGCAGCACGATATCGTCGCCGTCGACGCGGAAGCCGGCCTCGGGCTGGTGCAGCGCGCAGCCCGGGCAGTCCCAGCGCTGGCCGTGCGCAGACGGAGTGCGACGCAGGATCGTTCCGCAGGCGGGGCACAGGGCGCCGTCGGCGTTCCAGGTGGTCGCGGTTTCCACCCAGACGACCCGGGCGGCGGTGCCGGCCGACCAGACCACCAGCGGGTCGCATGCGTTGGCAACGATCGTCGGTCCGGCCGCACCGGCACGCTCGAAGGCAACCCGCCAGGCGCGTCCGAGGGACTTGATCTCGTGGTGCCGGTCAAGCTGGTCACGGCTGAAGTTCAACAGCACGAGGAGCTCGGGACGGGCGTGGGCGATCATGTCGGAGACGACTCGCTCGTCGGTCTCGAGGACGGCGATGTCGGCCCTGGTCCGCTGGCTGAGGGCCGAGGCGATGCCGTAGTGCAGGTTGGCGCCGTCGGCATTGGTGACAAGCCGGTCAGCGTCAGCCCCCAGCCCGGCGCGGATCGCGGCGGCGAGCAGGTGCGTGGTCGTGGTCTTGCCATTGGTGCCGGAGACGGCAAGGACGCGGCGGCCCTGCAGGAGGTGCGCGAACGCGTCCGGTGCGAGCCGGGTGAGCACCTTGCCACGGATCGATGCCCCGGAGCCCTTCCCGGCCAGCCTCGAGGCCAGCGCTGCCGCGTTGCCCAGCCAGGTGGCCGCCAGCAGACGCACCTGGACGGTGCGGGGCAGCCCGGCGGGCGCCGCGGGGTCGGTGAGGTTCGAGGGCATGGACCTATTCTGCCAACCGCTCGGGGACGGCCTCGGCATTGGCCGCTGTGGGGCTGATCATGCGGTACTGGGGGAGCTTTGCCGTCCGGCCGGCACCCGAGCTGGTGCGACGGAGGCGTCGACTCAGCCACGGGGCAAGGTGCTCACGGCCCCAGGTGAGGTTCCAGTCGAGCTGCTCGCGCCGACTCTTGGGTGCGATGGCAGGCAGGGCAGCTGACCAGTCGGGATCATCCGGGTCGAGGCCGAGTGCTGCGAAGGCCGCTTGCGCTACGCGTTGGTGGCCCTGCGCGTTGAGGTGGATCCGGTCCTCGTGCCACATGCCCCAGTCGCGCAGCGACCGGAGGTTCCAGGCGTCGATGACGTGTGCGCCGTGGCGGGCAGCGATACCGACGAGGTTGATGTTGAAGATGGCTGTCCGGTTACGGGTGAGCCGGATGATGGGCGAATCGCGCGAGTCGACGCCGAGGCCGATGAGGACGTCGGTGCCGACCGCACGGAACTTCACCACGGCCTCCTCCACACTTGCCGCCATCGCGTCGGGGTCGGCGTCCGGACGCAGCATGTCGTTGCCGCCGCCCCAGATGGACACCAGGTCGGGCGCCAGCGCCAGTGCGGGCTCCACCTGCTCGGCAAGGATGGGCCCCAGCAGGCGCCCGCGGATAGCAAGGTTCGCGTAGCCGATCTCGGTGCCCGCGCGGTCAGCGAGCAGCTGCGCGAGCCGGTCCGCCCAGCCGATCGGGTTGCCGGACTCGTCGAAGTCCTGCAGCCCTTCGGTGAGCGAGTCACCGAGGGCGACGAACCTGCGCCAGGGGATGCTCACCAAAGCCCGGCCACCACCTTCTGAATCGACGTGTTGTCCAGGTAGGCCCCGCGCACCGGGTCCCGACCAATCACCGCAGCGGTGAACGCTGACGCCGCGGTCCCGCGGGCGTAGAAGGGCACCAGTTGGCTGGTGTGCCCACCGCTGTGCCAGGACATGGCGGGCACGCTGCCGGATCGTCCGGTCAGCATCGTCCAGTTCGGGTTCGCCCCGGCACCGGTGAGGTAGCCGGATTCGTGGTCGGCGGTGACGATCAACAAGGTTTCGTCCCAGGATGAATTGGTCTCCACCCAGGTGTTGACGGCCGCGATGGCCTGCAGGAAGTCGCTGCCCTCCTCGACCAGCCGCCCCTTCTGGTTGGCGTGGTTGGCCCAGTCGATGGCGCCACCCTCGATCATCACGAAGAAACCGTCGCGGTCAGCGTCCAGCACGTTGAGGGCGCCTTTCGCCATGGTGGCGAGGCTGGGCACGGCATTTCGCTTCGCCCCGGTCTTGCTGGTGGTGCCCGACCGCTTCTGCTGGAGGGTTGAGGCGACCCGGGCAAGGCCGAAGACCCGCTTGGGCGCGGTGCCCTTGGTGAGCTTGTCGAAGGAGGCCTTCGATGCAAGGTAGGTGAAGCCGCTCTTGCGGTCCCTGAGCTTCTGGTAGTCGGACTTGTACAGGTAGGTGTACTTGGCGCTGCTGCGCAGCTTGCTGTTGTCGGTGTACCACGGGTTGCCCGCCCCCATGACGACCGAGAGTTTCGAGCGCAGTTGATCGCGAGCAATCGCCTGGTAGCTGCCGCGGCTGGACTCGTGGGCACTGAAGCCGGCCGGTGTTGCGTGGGAGATGGGAACACTGGTGACCACGCCGGCCGAACGCCCCGTCGCGATCGCCAGCTCGGTGAGGTTCTGCACCGACTTGTTGTTCGGATCGACCCCGATGGCACCGTTGTCCGTCTTCACCCCGGTGGCCATGGCTGTTGCGGCCGCGGCAGAGTCCGTCGGGTTCTTCAGCACGTAGCCGAAGCTCGACCATGCCTTGGCGGGATCGTAGCTGGCGCCAAATTGGGTGGTGCGGACGGCCAGTTTCACGTCGGCGGCTGCGAGCTCGGGTACCTGTGTGCCCGGCGCCCGGACGATCGCACCGGTGCTCGCTTTCACGGTGACCTGCGCTGCCCTGGTGCCGTAGCGGTAGAGCCCCGCCGCGTCGAGCTGGTTGAAGCCCATGCCGTCGCCGATCATGACGATCACGTTCTTTGGCGCCTTCAATTGCCCTGCCACAGCAACCGGCATCACTGGCGTCAAGGGCGTTGCTGCGAAACCCGTCTGGGCGAGAGCCGGCAGCGAGATGGCGACCAGCGCGAGGCTGACCGACAGGCAGGGAATGCGTGGGGGTTTCATCAGCCGGTCCTTTTGTCACGTCCGCGGGGGCTTCCATTAGACCACCGCAACGCCGACCGGGCGGCGGTGGGGTGAGTAACGGGACTCGAACCCGCGACCACCTGGACCACAACCAGGTGCTCTACCAACTGAGCTATACCCACCACGTGCACCGCGCCTTAAGGCCCGATCAGCTTAGCGGCAAGGAGCGGTCGATCAGAAATCAGCTGCCGGCCGGGGCGAGCTTCTCGCCGGTCAGGGAGCCCTGGTGGCGGGCGGCCAGCTCGCGCAGGCTGTCCGTGTTCAGTCCGGGCGGCGGCACGAACAGGGCTTCGCGGTAGTAGCGCAGCTCCTCGATGGACTCCCGGATGTCGGCCAGTGCCCGGTGGTTCCCCGACTTGGCAGGGGTGTTGTAGTAGGCGCGCGGGTACCAGCGGCGGGCGAGTTCCTTGAGGCTGGAGACGTCGACGTTGCGGTAGTGGACGTGACTCTCGAGGGTGGGCATGTCACGGGCGAGGAAGGCCCGGTCGGTGCCGATCGTGTTGCCGGCCAGTGGGGCGCGGCGCGACTCGGGAACGTGGGCGCGGATATAGGCGAGCACACGTTCCTCGGCCTCGGCCATCTCCATGCCGTTTACGAGCAGGGGGAACAGCCCGGAGTTGTCGTGCATCGTGCGGACGAACTCACCCATCTGGGCCAGCGCTTCAGGCGACGGCTTGATGACCACCTCGATGCCATCGCCGAGGACATTCAGTTCCGAGTCGGTGACCAGAGCCGCGACCTCAATCAGGGCATCGTTCTTCAGGTCGAGCCCGGTCATTTCGCAGTCGATCCAGACGAGGTGTTCATTCACGGTCGACACTTTACGGCGTAAGAGGTGCTCGTGGTTGCCAAGGCTGACAAGGGGAGACCCAGCCGTCAGGCGGTTCCCGCCCAACCAGAACTCACACCGAGCGTCCGCTCCCGAAGGCCGCGGACGTAACCGGCCTGGCCAACATGTTGCGCTGTCTCCACCATGACCGACGCCAGGCGAAGGCCGATGGTCACCGGAGGGGTGTAGCGCTCGTCGATGACCCGGTCGACGTCATCCTCGGTGAGACTTTCCAGCACCGCCTGCGACTGCGACCACACTGCGGCGGCGTAACCGCTCAGCAGCCGGGCGTCACGGGTGTTGAACATGCCCACCTCTGTGGATGTCATGCGGAAGCCGTGAGCGGTCTTGACGTAGGGGAGTCCGAACCGCTGATACCAGCCGTCGGCCGTCCAGGCCTGCTCGACGTGACCGAGTGCTGCCAGGTGGTCGTCCTCGATCCGCGAGAGATGCCAGACCAGCCAGCCGATGGAGTTGGCCTCCGGATCCGCGCGCCACAGCAGGTCCTCGCCGGTGAGGCCGTCAAGGACTGCGGGAATGAGGGCATGGACACGGCTGAGGGATTCACGGACGAGGTCGAGGGTCTGCATCGCTCCATCCTGCCCCGCGTCGGAAATGGCCACCAGTGGGGATACCATCACAAGCGCAACACCGGCCCCCGTAGCTCAGTGGATAGAGCAGCGGCCTTCTAATCCGACGGTCACAGGTTCGAGTCCTGTCGGGGGCGCTCGGCTCGCTGCTACTTGGGC
>JBBRIY010000052.1:0-11049 GCA_038220215.1 Propionibacteriales bacterium | reverse complement strand
GACGAAGAACCCGGGCCGAACCCGCGCGCCCAGCCGGGCACGACCAGTGTGCTCGACCGGAGCGATCGCATCGGGTTCGCCGACCGGTTCGTGCTCGACATCGGGCATGGACCCGCCACGGGCCAGCAGCCGCAGGAAGTGTGACTTGCCCGACCCGTTGGAGCCCAGCACGGCCACCCGCTCGCCGTACCAGATCTCCAGGTCGAAGGGTCGCATCAGGCCGGTCGATTCGGTCTGGCCAACGCTAGGGGCCAGCCGCAGCTCCAGTTGCTCGCAGACAATGGCGCGCTTGGCGGTGCGTCCGCCGGAGAGCCGGATGTTCACCTTCTGCTCACGGGGCTGCTCGGTGGGAGGTCCGGCCTCCTCGAACTTCCGCAGCCTCGTCTGGGCCGCCTGGTAGCGGCTGGCCATGCCGTCGTTGAAGGTTGCCTTCTGCTTCAGGGTGAGGACCAGCGTCTTCAGCTTCTGGTGCTCCTCGTCCCAGCGCCGGCGGAGCTCGTCGAAACGCTCGAACCGTGCCCGTCGTGCCTCGTGGTAGGCCGCGAAACCGCCCGGGTGGGTCCACACCCTGTTGCCGTCAGCCCCGAGTTCGACGGTGACGATGCGAGTGGCGGTGCGTGCCAGCAGCTCGCGATCGTGGGAGACGAACAGGATCGTCTTGGTCGACTCGACGATCCGTTCCTCCAGCCAGGTCTTCGTGGGCACGTCGAGGTAGTTGTCGGGCTCGTCGAGCAGCAGCACCTCCTCGGGGGAGCGCAGCAGGTACTCCAGAACCAGGCGCTTCTGCTCGCCGCCCGACAGCGTCCGCAATGAGCGGTACTTGGTCATGTCGTAGGACGTGCCGAGTGCGTTCGTGGTGCAGACGTCCCAGACCACCTCGAGGTCGTAGCCGCCGGCGTCCGCGTACTCCGACAGCGCCTCGGCGTAGGCGAGCTGGGTGGCGAGGTCGTCGCTGTCCATCAACGCCAGTTCGTGCGCGTTCATCGCGTCAGCAGCGCTGCGGACGCGGGTCGGCGCGACCGAGAGCAGCAGGTCGGCGACGGTGGGATCGTCCCCGCCAGCGCCGCCCTCGACCACGCCCTGGCCGACGAACTGCCGCATCACCCCGAGGCCGCCGGATCGGGTGACCGCGCCGGCGTGGGGCTGGAGGTCGCCGGTGATGATCCGCAAGAGGGTGGTCTTGCCTGCCCCGTTGGCGCCGACAAGAGCGACCTTCGCCCCGTCCCCGACACGGAAGGAGACCTCGTTCAGCAGCACCCGACCGTCCGGCAGTTCGTAGCGCACCCCGGCAACATCCACATGACCCACGCCGGTCACCGTACCGGACCGAATTGGGGACGGTTCCAAACTCGGTCCGCCCCCGGATGGACCGAGTGAGGAACCGTCCCCAAGGTGGTCCAGCGACGTCTCGGATGTCCATCGTGCGGCTGGAGAGCGTGCGCACCGTCTCCGTCACGGTGGTCGAAGAACAGGCTCACGCCATCTCTCGCCTCCGGCAGCACAGCAGACTCTCCCGCTGAGGGCGTTTGGTCAGGTGTCGAGGAATGCGATCCTAGGTGGTGGGGGTGAGCGTGATCCTGGCGACCCCGCCGATGCAGCTCTCCGGGCCTGCGGAGCAACCCTTGCTGCCCTGGGTGAGCACCAGCACGCCACCCTCGTCCCCTGTGACGACGTAGTTGCCACTGCCGGAGAGCTTGTAGCCGCCGACGGTGCCGGTATAGGCCATCCGGCCGGACCGGCCATCGGCGCTGCTCGGGGTGTAGGAGAAGACCAGCTTCGCTCCGCCTGAGCCCTTGATCGTGAACGGCTCGGTCAGGTCGGGAACGGTGCCGCTGAAGGAGATATTCCCTTCCTTCCCGCTGGCGGTGTACGCACCGGCCTTGGTGTCGACGGTGACCTCCGCCTTCCCCACGCCGCGTTGACCGCGCCTCGAGGGCCACCGTGGCCTTCTGGTCCTTCTCGCCGGGGGCGACCACGGTGAAGGTGGCGTCTGCCTTGACCTTCGAGCCCGCGGGGTCGACCGAGGTCGATCCCTCGAGCGTGGCAATGACGGTGCCGCCGGTGGGGGAGCCGTCGATAGTGCTGCGCGGTGAAGCCGTGAGCTTCAGCGACGCGTTGGGTTGCAGACCGGTGCGCTTGCCCGGCTGGGTGGTGGCCTTCAGCTCCACGCATCTGCCCGATTCCCAGCCCTTCCTGGCGGCGTCCACCAGACCCTGCTTGACCAGGTAGGCGTACATAAGCCCGAGAACCGTCGTACCCCGACCGATGGCATCGTTGGCCGCACCCTCCGTCTTGTACTCGATCCGGGTGGTGACCGTGTCGCCCACGGCGCCCGAGACCGTGGCGAGGCTGCCGGAGGCTGCCGACTCCGACATCGTGAAGTCGAGGTCGGACGAGACGAGTTGCGCATCCTCGCCCACCAGGCCGAAGACGTTCACGTCGAGCACGCCGGACGCCCGGGCACCGCCGGCGGTGCTGACGGTCACGTCGAGCTTCCCGTGGGCGCTGAACCTGCCGTCGGCGTCGGGGCACGGCTTCAACTCAAAGTTCGTCTTCAGGGTGGTGGTTGTTCCCTTGTCGGTGTAGGTGAAGTTGTGCGTCACACCGACATAGCCCGCGTCGGCTGTGATCGTTCCCGAGGGGATGCTCTTTGTCCCGTCGACACTCATCGTGTTGGTGGCAGTCACGACGCCTTCAGGGACGAGGAGCGCGGCCATCAGCCCGCCGAACATGGCCTCGCCGATGTTCGGCGACTCCCCGGCCCGGCGGGCCTTGGCGGTCTGTCCGTCGCCTGCCGTCGCCGGGTCCGCGGACGCCGCTGCGGTGCGGACCTTCTCCAGCAGGGCCGCCCCGTGCGCGCCGAAGACCGCATCGGCCTTCTCCGGGCCACCCAGTTCCGCATCGATACCCGTAGCCTTGCGGACGAGCCGTGCGACCTCGACATCGAGCGCTGCGGCCCGGGCTTGCTGCTCCAGACCGCCGAGCGCCTCCACCTCCGTCAACAATGCATCCACCGCCTCAATGTCGACCTTCCCGTCCTTGGCAAGGACGGTCGACGCCGGCGACGCCTTCCCTGGGGTGGAGCTCGAGGCACCACCACCCCCGGTACAAGCGCTGAGCAGCAGGGAGCTGAGGGTGAGCAACGCAACGACACGTGAGGCGCGCTGACGAGATTGGAGCGGCGGTGTACGGCTCATGGAGGTTCCCGTCGTGAGAGCCGAGCATGCGGGCGTGATCGGTGATCGTACTCGTGCATCAACTATCTCGTGCGACCGCACCACGGGTGGAAGATCGCGGGTTCGCCACGTGCTTACGCGCCAGCGCTCTGGGGCACCCGGCGCACGCCGCGCAGGCAGAGGTAGCCCACCATCCACAGCTCCCCGATCGTGGCAGGAATGGTGAGCAGGGTGAGCGCCGGGCCGGCGTCCGGGAGCAGATAGGTGAGGAGCGCGTTGGCGACGTACCCAATGCCTCCGACCATCAGGATCCAGCCGAGCAGGTTGGGCATCCAGCCGGAGTGCCGGGCGAGCCAGCCCATGGGGATCAGCCACAGACCGAAGAAGATCCCGCCGATGGTCCACAGGTGGCCGCTGACGATGTACAGCAATTGTGACGTGGCGGCAGCAGCGCCATTCACGGTCAGCGAAGCGTCCAGGCTGACGTCGAGCGCGGTCGCGAGCATGGCCGCGCTGCCGAGGATCACGACGGAGTTGATCAGGCCGAAGGCGGCGATCGCACCGGCGGCGAACCCGTTGACGCTCCTGAAGAGGCGGTAGAACCACAGCGCTGCCAGCGCCTGGGTGATGACCACACCCATCTCGATCACGATGCCGAGCCGAGCGAGGGACTCGTGCTGGATCAGGTTGGCGAGGGTCGCCTCAGGCTGGCCGGCGACAAGGAGCTGATTGCGGACCAGCATGTAGCCGAGCATCCCGGTGATCGCCAACCCCAGGTAGAGCAGGCCGGTCGTGCGGGCTGTGTTTATCCTTTCGGGCGTTGCCGCCTCGGGCCGGACGCGTGTGGTTGCGGTGGTGTTCATGGCATCTCCTCTGTGTCAGCCTTACGGTGTAAGGTCGCCTTACGATGTAAGGTTCCCATACGATGTAAGGGTGCGCAAGAGGGAACCTCTGAGGGAATGGGTGGGGACGTGACGATTGAAGCGATCCGGACGCCGTTGAATCCGCAGCGGGTGGTTTCCGCAGCGATGGAGCTTGCCGATGCCGAGGGCCTCGCCGCGCTCACCATGCGCCGGCTTGCGGCCACCCTCGGTGTCGAGCCGATGTCCCTGTACCACCACGTCCCGGGCAAGGACCGACTGCTCGACGGGCTCACTGAGTCGCTGCTCGCCGAGCTACGCGTTGCGGTTGCTGCCCAGGCGCGACCCGACGACAACTGGCGCCCGGCACTGCGCCGGCGCTGCCTCACCGCCCGCGAGGTGATGGTCCGTCATCGGTGGGCGCCGGGTCTCATCGGCTCGCGCTCCACGATCCCGGCGGGGCTGTACCCCTACTACGAGGAGGTGCTTGCCACCTTGATCCGGGGAGGGCTGAGCTATCACCTCGCCCACCGGGCCATCCACGCCCTCGGCACCATGGTCCTTGGCTTCACTCAAGAACTCTTCAGCCCCGACACCGAGGGCGGTGCCCTCGACGAGGAGGCAGCCGAAGCGGAGTTCTCCGCCATGGCGGACGCGTTGCCGCACCTGACCGCGATGATCGCAGCCGAGGTGCACGACAGCGCCGAGGACCCGCTCGGCTGGTGCGACAGCCAGAGCGAGTTCGAGTTCACACTCGACCTCCTGCTGGACGGGCTGGACCGGGCAGCTGACCGCTGAGCGGACACGCCGGGAGGGCCGGGATCGACCCCGCCCGTCCCGACAGCGAGGTGGAAATCGCAGGTCGCGGGTAAGGAGAGAGAGACGCGTCTAGGCTCGATCCGAGGACGCCCCCGACCAGATTGGGGACCAGATTGGGGACGGTTCCAAATCCGGTCCAGGAAGTCCTGGACCGAATTTGGAACCGTCCCCAATCCGGTCCAGCCGCAACGACAGAGAACTGAGGAACACCGATGAGTGCATTGACCCAGACCCTTCCCCTTGCCAATGGCGATGCGATCCCCGTGGTGGGGTTCGGCACCTGGCTGCTGAAGGAAGGCGACGAGTGCTACGACGCCGTCGCCGAGGCGCTCCGCGCTGGCTACCGCCACATCGACACGGCGCGGGCCTACCACAACGAGGCCTCGGTCGGACGGGCCGTGCGAGACTCCGGCATCGCCCGCGAGGAGCTGTACATCACCTCCAAGCTGCCGGCTGAGGCCAAGAGCTATGACAAGGCGATCGCCGAGTTCGAGACCACCATGGCCGAGATCGGCCTGGACTACCTTGACCTCTACCTGGTGCACGCACCCTGGCCCTGGAATGAGCACGGCGCCGACTACCGCGCGGAGAACAAGCAGATCTGGAAGGCGATGGAGGAGTTCCTCGCCAGCGGGCGTGTGAAGGCCATAGGAGTGTCGAACTTCGGTCCCGATGACCTCGCCAGCCTGCTGCCGGCGTGCACCGTGAAGCCGATGGTGAACCAGATCCGGTGGTTCATCGGGCTCGACCCGTCCGCAACCGTCGAGGTGTGCAAGGCCAACGGCATCGTCGTCGAGGCCTACTCCCCGTTCGCTCACGGCCTGATCGTCAACCACCCCGAGATCGCCGACATCGCCGCGCGCTACGACGTCAGCGCCCCGCAGCTCTGCATCCGCTACCTGTTGCAGCTGGGCGCCGTCGTCCTGCCGAAGGCCACGACGCCGTCCCACATCCAGCAGAACGCCGAGCTCGACTTCGAGATCGCGGCCGCCGACATGGACGTCCTGGCAGCGATGCGTGACACCGAGAAGCACGCCGAGGCCATGGAGTTCCGCTGGTGACGGCGCCCTGACGGCAGAATGACCCCATGAGTCCGAGCCCGGCCGACGTCAGGCCGCACGTGCTGGTCGTCGACGACGAGACCGTCCTCGCCGGCATGGTGGCCAACTACCTGCAACGGGCGGGCTTGCGGACGTCAGTCGCCCATGACGGCATCACCGCGGTGGAGCGGGCCCTCGCCGACGCCCCGGACGTGGTGGTCCTCGACCTCGGCCTGCCCCGGCTGGACGGGGTCGACGTGTGCAAGGAGATACGGCGGCACTCGGACTGCTACATCATCATGCTCACCGCGCGGAACGAGGAGGAGGCCATGCTCGCCGGCCTCTCCGCGGGGGCCGACGACTACATGACCAAGCCGTTCAGCGCCCGCGAACTGGTCGCACGGGTGCAGGTCCTGCTGCGCCGGCCGCGTGCCGACCGCGAGATCGACGAGCCGGTGCGGGGGATCGGTGCGCTTCGCCTTGATCCTGCCGGACGCAGGGTGGCAGTCAACGGCGACGAAGTGGACCTCACGCGCACCGAGTTCGACCTCCTGCTGGTGCTGTCGGCCAGGCCGCACACCGCCTTCACCCGCCGTCAGTTGGTGGACGCGGTCTGGGGTGAGGAGTGGGTGGGCGACGAGCACCTGGTGGACGTCCACATCGGGCACCTGCGCCGCAAGCTCGCCGATGCCGCGGACCTGTCCTTCGTCGACACAGTCCGCGGGGTCGGTTACCGGATGGGGCCGGGCGCATGAGCACCCCGATGAGTTCTTCTCCTCCGCTGCGCTCCCCCGAACAACTCCGCGGGGACCCCGCATGAGCACCCCGTCCCAGCAGGGAAGCCTGACCACCCGGCTGCTGATCTCACAGGTCGGGGTGCTGGTGGCGATGGCGGTCACCATGGTGGCCGTCGCGACCATCGCCGGGCCGCCGCTGTTCGAGGCCCACATGCTGGAGGCCGGCCAGAGCAGCCCGGACCTCCTGGCGCATTCGCAGGAGGCGTTCAACACCGCCGGCACCCTCGCGCTGGGGATGGGGCTGGCCATCGCCGCCGCGGGCGCGATCGTCATCAGCGTCCTGATCACACGGCGCCTGCGTCGGTCGCTGACCGATCTCGGTGAGGCAGCGGTCCGGATTTCCGACGGCGACTACGGCCGGCGGGTCGAGCCCGCCGACTCCCGTGAACTCGCGACGCTCGCCGACAGCTTCAACAGCATGGCCGTGCGGCTCGAAGGGGTTGAGGGGAGCCGGCGCCGGCTGCTGACCGACCTGGCCCACGAGATCCGGACGCCGCTGGCCAGCATGGAGATCGCCGTGGAGAGCCTCGAGGACGGGGCGCTGGAGCCTGGCCCGGAGGTGTGGCGGATCCTCACTGATCAGATCGACCGCATCTCACGGCTTGCCGACGACCTCGGCGAGGTCTCAGCAGCGGAGGAGGGCCGGCTCAACCTCGCGCGCCGTCCCACCGACCCGACTGTGCTCGCGGAGGCCGCGGTGCTCGCTGCGAGGGACGGCTTCGAGCGCAAGGGTGTAACGCTCGTCCTGCAACCGTCCGACGTCGGCGGGCCGCGGCTGGTCGACGTCGACGTGGACGCGTCCCGGATCGGTCAGGTCCTCGGCAACTTGTTGTCGAACGCGCTGCGCCACACGCCCAGCGGCGGACGGGTCGAGGTCTCCGTCGAGGCCTCGCGCGCCGATGTCGTCCTGACCGTGAGCGACGACGGCGAAGGCATCCCGGCAGAGCACCTGCCACGGATCTTCGACCGGTTCTACCGGGTGGACGCAGCGCGTGATCGGGTCCACGGCGGCACCGGGGTCGGGCTGGCCATCAGCCGCGCCATCGCGCGCGCCCATGACGGAGACCTGACCGCAGAGAGCGGGGGCTCCGGGCGCGGCAGCACGTTCACGCTTCGACTCCCCGGGTCCGCAGCCCGGGACAACTAGGCGGACGTCGCCGCCTGCGGCCGCAGGTCCAGCCGCCGCAGCCACTGGGCGTTGGCAGCGACAACGACGGTGGAGATCGACATCAGCACGGCGCCGACCTCCATCGGCAGGCTCACGCCCACCGGTGCCAGGACCCCGGCGGCCAGCGGTACCGACACGAGGTTGTAGCCGGCCGCCCACCACAGGTTCTGGAGCATCTTGCGGTAGCTGGCCTTCGACAGCTCTATCACCGAAGCCACCGAGCGCGGGTCGTTGCCGGCAAGGATCACCCCGGCCGAGGCGATCGCCACATCCGTGCCCGCACCGATCGCCAGGCCGACATCGGCCTGGGCAAGGGCCGGGGCGTCGTTCACGCCGTCGCCCACCATGGCCACCCGCTGCCCGGACGCCTGCAGCTCGGCGATCCTCGACGCTTTCTGCTCCGGACGGACCTCCGCGAGGACGGTGTCCACACCGAGGCGCCGACCAACCTCCTCGGCCACGGAGCGTGCGTCGCCGGTGATCATCGCCACAGCGATCCCCAGGCGGTGCAGCCCGGCGACGGCCTCGAGCGACTCGGGCCGGATCTCGTCGGCGAGGCTCAGGCTGCCGACCACCGCGCCGTCGCGCACCACGGAGAGCAGCGTCGCCCCGCCGTCGGAGGAGCGAGACTCGGGAGCGGTTGGGGCGACTGCACGCAGCAGGGCGGGCCCTCCGACCCGCACCTCAACGCCGTTGACCTGTGCGCGGACCCCCAGTGCCGGCTCGGACCGGAAGTCCGTCGCTGTAGGGATCCGGAGCTGCCGTTCGTTCGCCGCACGGACGATGGCCTTCGCCAGGGGGTGCTCGCTGTCGTTCTCCGCGGACGCGGCAAGCGCGAGCAGCTCGTCGGCGGTCAGCTCTGAACCGGGGGACGGTTCCACCGCGATGACGGCCGGCTGGCCCTTCGTGAGGGTCCCGGTCTTGTCGAAGACAACGGTCGTCACCGTGCGCATGCGTTCCAGAGCGAGGCGGTCCTTGACCAGGATGCCGGCGCGGGCCGACCGCTCGGTTGCGATGGCCACGACCAGGGGAATGGCCAACCCCAGAGCATGTGGGCAGGCGATCACGAGCACGGTGATCGCCCTGGTCACGGCCTCATCCGGCTGGCCGAGGGCGCCCCAGACCACAGCGGTCACCGCCGCTGCAGAGAGGGCGTACCAGAACAGCCAGGCCGCGGCGCGGTCAGCGAGGCGCTGGGCCCGCGACGTCGATGCCTGTGCCTGTGCGACCAGCCGCTGGATGCCCGCCAGCGCAGTGTCGTCACCGGTTGCGGTCACCGTCACCCGGAGTGCGGAGTCGGTGCTCACCGTCCCGGCGGTGACCACCTCACCCGGGCCACGACGGACGGTGCGGGATTCGCCCGTCACCATCGACTCATCGACCTCGGCGACGCCTGCGACGATCCTGCCGTCCGCGGGGACGCTGCCGCCTGGGCGGATCAGCACCACGTCCCCGACCACCAGCGCCGTGGGGCTCACGACGTCGACCTGCTCACCACGGACGACCTCGACGGTGTCGGGCAGGAGAGCCGCCAGCGAATCGAGAGCGCTCGTCGTCTGGGCAAGGGAACGCATCTCCAGCCAGTGCCCCAGCAGCATGATCACGATAAGGAGTGCCAGTTCCCACCAGAACTCGAGCGTGTGACTCAGCAACCCGAGTGTGGCGCCCCAGCTGGCCACGAACGCGACGGTGATCGCCAGGCCGATGAGCAGCATCATCCCCGGTCGTCGCGCCTTGAGTTCCGTCATGGCGCCCGTCAGGAAGGGGGCACCGCCCCAGAGGTACAACACGGTGCCCAGAGCCGGCGGCACCCAGGCGAGGACGCCGTCGGTGGGAACCTCGTAGCCGAGCAGCATGCCGAACATCGGCGAGAGCGCCACCACGGGCGCAGCGGCCAGCAGCATCCACCAGAACAGCCGGCGGAACTGCTGGACATGGTCGTGGTGGCCCTTGTGGCCGTGTGCAGCAGGCTGGGCCTGCATCGTGTCGTGCCCTTCGTGCATGTGACTTTCCTCGATCATTTTCGCCCTCCTCGTTATACCCCCTGGGGGTAACTGGAGCAACATGTCCTGGCCGGCCCGGATTCCCTCCTGGGCGCCCAACGGGTGGAACTACATCGAATCTTCATCATTCTCGGCCCGGTCGGGGCCTGAACGCACGGGACGCTGGTGAGCGACACCGCACGCCCCCGCGAAGGAACCCGACATGAGCACCAGCACCGCCAGCCGCCAGCGCCAGAGCGCCGCCCCGACACGGGTCCTGAACCCGGGCCTCGCCAGCGCTGTCCTTGCCTTCACCGGGGTGCTATCGCTGGCGGCCCTGCTCGGACCGAACCTGGTGGCCGACGAGCTGGGCATGGCGATGAGCATGAACATGACCCACTACATGGAGCTGCTGGCGGTGCACCAGCCGCGGAACCTGCTGATCTTCATGGCGCTCCCGGTGGTGCTGGCCGAGACGCTCGCCATCAGCGAGCTGGCCATCCTGTTCCGGCGCGGCGCCGTGCCGGCCTGGGTGCGGACAACCAGCCGCGTCTCCGGCCTGCTCGCCGGACCGGTCATGCTGGCGATCTTCCTGCACCTCCTGCTCAACGCCGTCGTGCCGCTGACGCTCGCGGGCGGCTGGCGCGGACCGGCCGACGTGATCGCTGTCGGCTTCTACCTCCTGGGTGTTGTGCCGCTGGTCGGCATCACACTGGTCGAGCTCGGTGTCGTCGGGAGGGACGCGGCCAGTGCGCTGAAATGGCACGCAACGTTCATCGCCATCTTCCTTGTTGTCGCTCACGTCGCGATGATCTTCGGAATGCTCGACCCCGCCGTCCTTGGCTACCAGATGCTGCACCAGCACTGAGCCTGACGGACCGAATTGGGGACGGTTCGCGAGGGGATCGAAGCCCTGGTTGCCGAGCTGCTGCCTGCCTGACGGCTGCGGGAGTGGGTATTGGGCACCCATGACTGAGCGAGCGCTGCGGGAGAACGAGACGGGCCGGGTGCCGGGCGAGCACGCCCGCAAACCGACGGAGATCCCGGCCAAGGGCTGGGTGCAGGTGGTCAAGCGCGGCTGGAAGGAAGCCTCCGCCGATCAGGTCCCCTTGCTGGGCGCCGGGGTGGCCTTCTTCGGCTTCCTCGCGATGTTCCCTGCGCTCGCAGCCTTCACCCTGATCTATGGCCTTGTTGCGGACCCGGCGAC
>JBBRIY010000051.1:0-11126 GCA_038220215.1 Propionibacteriales bacterium | reverse complement strand
CTCCGACCCCTGGTCGCTGCTGGCACTGCAGCTGCTGAACGCCTGGTTCTTCGCAGCCGTCGCAGGGGTGGGCCTGCCGCTGTTCCAGGACCTCATCCCCCGTCCCGGCCTCGCCACCGGCCTGTACATGAACACCCGCCGCGTGGGCGCGATCGTTTCCGGACCGATCATCGCGCTCGGCGCCCTCACCGTCCTGGGCGAGCGGGGCATCTTCGTCGCCTGTGCTGTGCTTACCCTGCTGGCCCTCCTCGTGGTGGGCGCAGCCGCCCGCTCCCAGCGCGTCCCCGCCTGAGTGGCGTGAAGTGCAACGAATCCGGGGTCGGTCCGACTTGTCACTGGTTGTGGGACCAACGCAGGAGGCAGTGCCGGTGTCGCTGACCGGTGCCGGTGCGGACGCCTCGTTCACCGCCTTCGTGCGGGAGCGCAGCAACAGGCTTCACGATGTGGCCTGGCTGGTCACCCGGAACCCCGACGATGCGCGGTGGTGGAACGGGCGTATCCGAACGCCTGGTTCGCCATCTCCTTCGACAACAAGACGCCCCCGGACCTCAGCGGGCAGCGCGGAGACTACAAGACGCCGAAGGACTCCGACCTGCTCGCTCCCGGCCGCTACACCTCCGTATTCAACCTCGACGAGACCGGGCGGCTGGGTCTACGTCTGGAGGTCGATCGCTGACCACAGTCGCTCGACTGTCCCAACCCGGCGTTAGCATGAGCCGGCGAAGGGGGAGTCATGGGCGAACGTTGCGGCTGGTGCGGTACCGATCCGCTGTACGTGGCCTACCACGACGACGAGTGGGGCGTTCCCGAGCACGACTCGCGCGCGCTGTACGAGAAGCTCGTCCTCGACGGGTTCCAGGCCGGCCTGTCCTGGTTCACCATTCTGCGCAAGCGCGAGAACTTCCGGGCCGCGTTCGCCGGCTTCGATCCCGACGTCATCGCCGTCTGGGGCGAGCCGGACGTCGTCCGCCTGCTCGGGGACGCCGGCATCGTGCGGCACCGCGGCAAGATCGAGGCAGCCATCACCAACGCCCAGGCCTGGCAGCGCATCGAGGCTGACGGCGGCTTCAGCGACTTCATCTGGAGTGCCGTCGACCACCGTCCGGTGCAGAACCAGCTGAACACGCTCGCCCAGATCCCGGCCACCAGCCCGCAGGGCGACGCCCTGGCGAAGCGCCTGAAGCAGGCCGGCTTCAAATTCTGCGGCCCCACGATCGTCTACGCCTTCGCCCAGGCTGTCGGGCTGTTCAACGACCACCTCGTCGACTGCCCCGCCTACGCCCGCTGCGCCGCCCTGGCATGAATCGGTTCCCGCCCTGGCTGAGCCCGGTCTGGCTCGTGCTCGGCGCCATCGTCTCCGTCCAGTTCGGGGCAGCGTTCGCCAAGTCACTGTTCACCCTCACCGACCCGACGGCCGTCGCCTGGCTGCGGATGGCCGTAGCAGCTGTGATCTTCTGGGTCGTTGCACGACCGCGCCTCTCCGGACGCACCTGGCCCGAATGGCGGGTGGTGATCGGCTACGGAATCACCCTCGCCACGATGAACTGGGCGATCTACCAGTCCTTCGCCCGCATCCCGATCGGGCTGGCGGTCACCATCGAGTTCCTCGGCCCGCTCGGCGTCGCGCTGGTGGGCTCGCGTCGCGCCCGTGACCTGGTCTGGGTAGGACTCGCCGCCGTGGGGGTCTCCCTGCTGGGCGTCTTCCCCACCACCGTCGACTGGGTGGGCGTCGCCTTCGCGCTGCTGGCCGGCGCGGCGTGGGCCGGCTACATCGTGTTGTCCGGGCCCACTGGCGCAGCCTGGGAGGGCGTCACCGGGGTCAGTGTCGGCAGCCTCGTCGGCGCGCTGGTGTTCCTCATCCCTGGTGTGCTCGCCGGCGGGACGGCACTGTGGCAGCCGTATGTTGTCCTGCTGGCAGCAGCGGTCGGCGTGCTCAGTTCCGTCATTCCCTATGGCCTGGAAATGGTTGCCCGCCGCAGCATCCCCGCCGGGGTGTTCGGCATCCTGATGAGCCTCGAGCCGGCGGTGGCAGCCCTGGCAGCACTACTGGTGCTGGGCGAGCAGCTCGGCTGGGTGGAGTGGGTGGCGATGGCCTGCGTGATCGTCGCCAGCGCCGGCTCGACAAGGGCGCTCGCGAAGGCGCCCGCTCCCAACTGACCACACGTCATGCTGGTCGAGTGTTTCCGGACCAGTGGTCTCGGAGCACTCGACCAGCGGATTGCCGGGCTAACCGGCGGCTGCGATCTCGGGCCCCCCCTCCCCGACCTGCAGCCACACGAGTTGCACGGCTCCGTCCAGCACCGGTCGCACGAGCCGGCAGTCCACGGCGAACGGCGGCTGGTGTGCGGTGCGGCGTGCGGTGCGATGGACCACCCGGTTCACCTCGTCCTGCAATTCGGACTCGACCATGGTGGCCAACCCCGTCCACGCGCCCGAATCCTCCGCGGCCGCGTGGGCGAGTTCTGTGAGGCGGACGGTGGCGCGCACGCCTGGGAAATCGATGATCTGGTCCCGGCCTGACCTCAGGTCCTCGAGCTCGATGATGATCACTGGTCCCACCACCCTGGGGCCGCGCGTACGGCCCGACACCTGACGCTAACCACCCGCCGGTCGCCGCGCTGCCCGTCCGAGAATCCTCAGCAGAATCTTCGCTGGCTAGGTGGGGATCACACCCATGTTCACCGAGGGGCTGCGCACGCCGGCCTTGGCGAGCGCGGTCAGGCTGCGCTCGAGCAGGGCGCGTTGCAACCCCCAGTGCTGGTTCGGCGCGGTCTTCGCCATCATCCGAATGCTCATCGTCGTGGCCGTTACGGCGTTCACCCCCGCGACCTCCGGCTTCTCCAGCAGCACGTCGACGAACGCCGGGTCCGCATCGATCGCCGCCGCGACCCCCTCGAGGATGCCCATCACCTTCCCGGCGTCCTCGTCGTAGGCAACCGGGACGTCGATGATCGCCGTCGACCAGCCCTGGCTCTGGTTGCCAACCTTCAGGATTTCGCCGTTGCGGATGTACCAGACGGTTCCGGTGGCGTCCCGCACGCGTGTGACGCGCAGCCCCACGTCCTCAACGGTGCCGCGAACCTCCCCGGTGTCGATCAGGTCGCCGACCCCGTACTGATCCTCCATGATCATGAAGATCCCGGACAGGAAGTCCTTGACGAGACTCTGCGCGCCGAAGGCGAGGGCGATGCCGCCGACGCCTGCCGATGCGAGCAGCGGGGTGAGCGGGATGTCGAAGACGTCCATCACCGTCAGCACGAGAATGACGCCGACGATGATCGATGTGAGGTTGCGCAGCAGGGAGGCAACGGTGGTGATCCGTTGCTCGTAGCGCTCGTTGTCCGCGCCCACGGCCATCGCCATGATCCGCTGCGCGCGCGACTCGGGATGCTTCCGCTGCTCTTCGGCGCGGTGGAGCGCCGTCTTCACGCCGAAGTTGATCGCCCGCACGATCAGCCATTGGCAGACGAGAGCGACGATGATGACGACCCCGATGGCGATCAGGGTGTCGGGCCAGACCCAGGCGAGCACAAGCGGCGTCATGAGGACATTGTGCCTACTCTCCGGTGTCGTCGAGCAGCCGCCAGCAGATGGCGAGTCGCTCGCCCGCCAGATTGAGGGCCGGATCGACCCTGCGGGCCAGTCGCGGGTCGACAAAGATGTCGCGAAGGACCGAGAGCGGGACGGGGAACGTCCGGGTCCGGTAGTCGACGCCCAGACTGGCCTCGTGAACCACCAGGTAGCCGAAGTCGACGCGTCTGACCAACCGCAGGTGTGACTGCTGGGTCTCGCCTGCACCGAACGAGTAGGACGTGGTCACGCCGTCGGAGACCGTGCAGGTGACCCCGTCGCGGCATTTCGCGTAGTAGCCGTCTGTCGTGAAGTAGGCCGCCACCCATTCCTTGCCGGGCGTCTGGTAGACCATGCCGCCGATCGGGCCCGGGCTGACGGGATTCCAGTCCCCAGCGCAGGTCCCGGCGACGTGCGAGGCCACGACGGCCGCGATCGCCTGGGGTGAAATGGCCTCGGTCGCCGGTCCGGAAGCCTTCGGCAGGGGGATGGGTCCAATGGGAGCAGCGTGGGCGCAACCGGGATCCTCCGTCCACGCGGGATAGGCGGTGGCGCGGGTGGCGAGGCTCGCGTCGGTGGTGGCATCCAGCCGCGGATCCGCGGCGAGGGCGACCAGCGCGTCCACCGATACGTGACCGGAGCCCTTGCGAGGATCCTCCTCGCGCGTCAGGTTGACCACCTCGAGGTTGACGAACTGCTGGCGCCGCGACGCCGTGAAGTAGAGCGGGCCTGCGTCGGTGAACCAGGCGATCCGAACCCCGTCCTGCCAGTAGCAGGTCGGCTGGGGAGCCTCCGTCGAAGGGGCCTCGCAGCGTCCGGTGATCATCGGCACCGACGGCCCGTAGGTCACCGACACCGACCAGAGACGCCGGGTCGAGGTGGCGCGGTAGTGCAGCGTCGCGCCGATCACGGACTTCTCGTTGCCGATGGCAGCGGGGAAGGCGGCGAACGCATGCCCGAGGTGATCGTCAACCAGCACGGCCGCGATCCGGTCGGTGAGCCTCACGGGCGCCAGTGGTGCGGGCGCACTACAACCGGTGAGGAGCAACAGCAGCGCAGCCAGCGATCCGGTTGCGACGTGCTTCATGGTGGCCCCCAGTATGGCCATCCATCCAAGGATGGGTGAGGATCGGTTCAGGAATAGCCGGCCGCTCCTGGGTGGTCCAAGTAGTTGAATCCGCAATCATTTGGAGCAATCATGCAGCTGGGCCTCTTCTCCGTCGGCGACGTCACACCCGATCCCACCACCGGGCGCGTGCCAACCGAGCACGAGCGCATCCTGGCTGCCGTCACCATCGCGAAGAAGGCCGAGGACATCGGCCTGGACGTCTTCGCCCTCGGCGAGCACCACAACCCGCCGTTCCACCCGAGCTCGCCGACGACCCTGCTCGGTTTCATCGCGGCCCAGACCTCCACGCTGATCCTCTCCACCGCCACGACGCTGATCACCACCAATGACCCGGTGAAGATCGCCGAGGACTACTCGGTGCTGCAGCATCTCTCCGACGGCCGGGTCGACCTGATGATGGGCCGCGGCAATACCGGCCCGGTGTACCCCTGGTTCGGGCGTGACATCCGCGACGGCCTTTCGCTGGCGATCGAGAACTACGCGTTGCTGCGCAAGCTATGGCGCGAGGAGGTCGTCAACTGGGAGGGAAAGTTCCGTACGCCGCTGCAGGGCTTCACCCTCGCGCCGCGTCCGCTCGACGGGGTGCCGCCGTTCGTCTGGCACGGCTCGATCCGCAGCCCGGAGATCGCCGAGCAGGCCGCCTACTACGGTGACGGCTTCTTCCACAACAACATCTTCTGGAACCTGTCCCACACCAAGCGCATGGTGAACCTGTACCGTCGCCGCTTCGAGCACCACGGTCACGGGCCGGCCGACACCGCGATTGTCGGCCTGGGCGGGCAGTTCTTCATGCGCCGCAACAGCCAGGACGCCATCAACGAGTTCCGGCCCTTCTTCGACGTCGCCCCGGTGTACGGCTACGGGCCGGGCCTCGAGGAGTTCATGGCCGAGACCCCCCTGACGGTCGGTTCACCGCAGGAGGTGCTGGAACGCACCCTGTCCTTCACGAAGGAGGTCGGGCACTACCAGCGGCAGCTGTTCCTGCTCGATCACGCCGGCCTGCCACTGAAGACCGTGCTGGAGCAGCTGGACCTGCTCGGTGAGATCCTGCCTGAGCTCCGCAAGGGCTACGCCGAAGGCCGTCCTGCGCACATCCCGGACGCCCCGACGCACGCCTCGCTCGTCGCTGCTGCCCGGCTTCGTGCGGCCGGTTCGTCCGAAGCCGTCGTCGAGCAGTTGCCGTCGCGCGTCATCCTCGACACCGTGACCGGCCGCTCTCCCGAGCCGGCTGAGCGGAGCCTGTGATGACCAAGATCGTCGTGATCACGGCTGGCACCGGCAACCCTTCCTCCAGCCGCCTGCTCGGCGAGCGGCTGGCCGACGCCAGCGTTGCCGCCCTGCGCGACGCCGGCATTCCTGCAGAGGTCAACCACATCGAGCTGCGCACCCTCGCCGTCGACCTGGCCAACCACCTGGCCACCCGTCTGCCGGGCACCGCCCTGCGCGAGGCATTCGACGAGGTCTGCGCCGCCGACGGCGTGATCACCGTCACGCCAGTCTTCAACGGCTCGTACAGCGGTCTCTTCAAGCTGTTCTTCGACGCCCTCGACGAGGACGCGATGAAGGGACGGCCGGTGCTGCTCGCCGCCACCGGGGGCACCGCGCGTCACTCGCTCGTGATCGAGCACGCCATGCTCCCACTGTTCTATTACCTGAAGGCCCTTGTCGCGACGCCCCCAGTGTTCGCGGCAACCAAGGACTGGGGTACCGAGGGCGGCAAGCTCGAGAAGCGCATCCGCAAAGCGGCCGAGGCGTTCTCGTCTCTGGTGCTCGGCGCGAGCCCGGCCAAGGGTGACGACGACTTCGAGGTCGTCGACTTCGCCGACCTGCTCGGCGGCGCCTAGCCCACGGACCCAATTGGGGACGGTTCCAAACTCGTCCAGCCTCGATCCAGGCCGATCTGGACCGAATTGGGGACGGTTCCAATTTCGGTCCAGTCTTGATCTGGACCGAGTTTGGAACCGTCCCCAACTTGGTCCGCGGGCATTCCGTCGGGCATTCCGTCCGATGGTGGACCGAGTTTGGAACCGTCCCCAACTCGGTCCGGGTAGGCATAATCAACCATCTGGTTGACTACGGGCTGCCGAGTAGTACGGTTGTGATCAACCAATCGGTTGAAGAGGACGACATGACCACTGACCAGCTCTCCCGCGCCTTCGCGGCACTCGCTGACCCGACCCGGCGCGACCTGGTCGCTCGGCTCTCGGTCGCCGACGCCAGTGTCGCCGAGCTCGCCGCGCCGTATGCGATGAGCCTGCAGGCGGTGTCCAAGCACCTTGCTGTGCTGGAACGCGCCGGGCTGGTCTCCAAAGGACGGGACGCGCAGCGCCGCCCCGTCCATCTGGAGTCTGAGGTTCTCTCGCCCGTCACCGAATGGCTCGAGTTGTACCGCCGCCGTGCAGAGGACCGCTACTCCCGCCTCGACGCGGTGCTCACAGAACTGGCCGCAGACGAGGCCTACCCGCAGACCGCGGTCTTCGCGCGGCCACCGAGGAATAACAGACCAGAAGGGATGAACCGATGACCGTTGCCTACCACTCGGCACAGATCGAAGCAGATCCGAAGGTGCCGCTGATCCGCATCACCCGTGACTTCGCCGCAACGCCGGAACAGCTGTTCCGGGCGCACATGGACCCGGAGCTGTACAAGAAGTGGGTCGGTCCCGCCGACATCTCCACCCGCATCGACCACTGGGACGCCCGCAGCGGCGGCAGTTTCGCGTTCACCAACCTGCGGGACGGCGAGGAACACTCCTTCCACGGCAGCTTCCACGAGGTGTCGCCCACCCGCATCGTCCAGACGTTCACGTACGACCTCTGGCCGGAAAGTGTCTCGCTCGAGACGCTCACCCTCACCAACCTCGGCGACGGTCGCACCCGTCTGGTTGCCACCTCGCTGGTCGACAGCTTCGAGGGCCGCGACCAGTGGCTGGCAAGCGGCATGGAGACGGGCGTGAACGACGGGTACGCCAAGCTCGACGACCTGCTCTCCGAGGGACTCTCATGACCATCATCACCTGCCTGTGGTTCCAGAAGGACCTCACGGGCGCGCTCGACCGCTACACCAGCCTGTTCCCCGACTCGGAGGTGCACTCCCTGCAGCAGATGGGCGGCATGGACGACGAGGTGTGGCTTGCCGACTGGCGCATGAACGGCACCGAGTTCCAGGCGATCTGCCAGCGCTCCGGGTTCAGCCTCAACGAGTCGGCTTCGCTCAGCGTCACCTGTGCCGACCAGGCCGAGGTCGACCGCTACTGGGACGGACTGATCGCCGGCGGCGGCGAGGAGTCGATGTGCGGCTGGCTGAAGGACCCGTGGGGCCTGTCGTGGCAGATCGTGCCGCAACGGCTGAACGAGCTGATGGCCGACCCGGACCCGCGTCGCGCCCAGGCCGCGACCCAGGCGATGTTGCAGCAGCGCCGCATCGTGATCGCAGACCTGGAAGCAGCAGCGGACGCCGCCACTACTTCTTGACGCCCTTCAGCGAGCCCTTGATCCCACCGTCGGGCGAGCCGGCGCTGCAGACGATGCGGTGGTCGGCGACGTTCTTCCAGACGTCCGCCCCGGCGATGAAGTAGGTCACCTCGTACTTCGACTTCCCGACGTCGACGCCGACGAATTCCTTGAAGCCGGCCTGGCAGACCGACGAGAACAGCTTGTCGACCTCTGCCTTTGTCGGCGCGGCGTCGGAGGTCACCTTCTTCGCAGCGATCACCTCGTAGGCGTGCGGCTCTGCGCAGTCGATGATCTCCACCTCGAGCGCGGGGACGTTTTGCGGTCCGGTGCACTGCCCGGTCTTCGGGAAGACGAGGTAGTCGCCCTTCGCCGAGCCGAGGAGGCCGCCATCGGCCGAGCCGACGAGGCAGGTGATCGCGCGGTTCTCCGGCACTGCCCACGCGGCCTCGTCCGGGGCGATGTAGGCGGAGGTGTAGCGGCCGTACTCGGGCTCGACGCCCACGTAGTCGACGAAGGCGGGCGCGCACTGCGCCGCAGCCTGGTCGGCGAGGGTCTCGGTGCCGGGGAAGACGTCACCACTGAGCGGGAAGGTGGCGTGCACCTCGTAGTAGTGGGGTTCGTCGCAGGCGGTCGCGGGCAGGCTGGTGATCGACGCACCGCTGAGGTCGATCGAGCCCGTGCAGTCGCCCACCGCCAGGACGGCGACCGGTTCGGGGGCCGGCGTGGACGCGACCGCGGCACTCGTCACCGGGCCGGGGCTGCCGCCAGGGCCGGGTCCCGCGGGGGTACACGCGACGAGGCACAGTGCCAGGCCGACGCCCAGCCATCCCAGACTCGTGCGCATCGGTACCCCTCCTCTTCGCTGGGCCCATGGTAACGGGCCATAGTCTTGGCACCGATGGAAGCGAACGCATTGCTCTTTCCGCCCGGCGCGACCCGGCACGACTGGGTTCTCGACGCCGCGCTGGCCGCTGGGCTGGCGCTGCTCACCGTCCCGCCGTACGGGGTGCGCGGCTTCGGTGCGGGCGCCTCCACCTGGGTATTCCTCAGCGCCATGCTGATGGTCGGGTCGCTGGTGCTTCGCCGGCACTCGCCGCTGCTGGCCCTGTTGGGGGTGACCCTCGCCGGCCTGATGCAGATGGTGCTCACCTCCGACCCGATGGCGACCCTTGTCGCCGTCCCGGTCGTGTCGTACTCGGTCGCCCGGTGGGTGCCCGGCCGTCCGGCCCGGATCGTCCTCGCGGTCGGCGCGATCAGCTCGGTGCTGGGTCCGATCCGGTGGATCCTCCTCGACGTGAGCCACCCCAGCATCCGCGACCTGATCTGGCTGATGCTGGCCTGGTTCGTCTGCATGGGCCTGGTGATCACGCCGTACGCTGTGGGACGCCGGGTGCGCGAATCCAGCGAGGCGCACCTGCACCGGGTGGCGGCGGCCGAGGAGCGGTACCGCACCATGGTCACCGAGCGGGAGCAGGACACCCGGCTGGCCGAGTCGAAGGCCCGGACGCAGATCGCCCGCGAGCTCCACGACATCGTCGCCCACTCGTTGTCTGTGATGATCGTGCAGGCCGAGGGCGGACGGGCGATGGCGGCCAAGAAGCCGGAGGCGGCCACCGAGGCGCTGAACACGATCGCAGAGACCGGACGCGAGGCGCTCAGCGAGATGCGGCGCATCCTGGGCGTGCTGCGCGACGAACCGGAGCCCGGCAAGCAGGCCGACTTCGCGCCCGCGCCGCGCCTCACCGACATCCCCGACCTGGTCGCGCGCACCAGCGACCGGGTGCAGCTGGCCGTCCACGGCCAGCCGCCCAAGGTGCTGCCGGCCATGGAACTCACCGCCTACCGGGTGGTGCAGGAGGCGCTGACGAACTTCCTCAAGCACGCAGGCCCGGACGCGACAGCGCTGGTGACGATCACCTACGGCATGCGCGAGATCGCCATCGACGTGCTCGACAATGGGGTCGCGAGCCCGTCCGTCGTGCCGCAGAACCCGGGACACGGGCTGCGCGGCATGCACGAGCGGGTCTCGTCGATGGGTGGACGCCTGCTCACCCGCGCCCGTCCCGGCGGCGGGTTCCAGGTGACAGCAGTCCTGCCGATCGTCCCGCAACTCAGCCAGCAGAAGGGTGCCTATTCATGACGCCGATCACGGTGTTCCTCGCCGATGACCAGGAACTGGTACGCAGCGGCTTCCGGATGCTGATTGAGGCCGAAGAGGACCTGCAGGTGGTGGGGGAGGCAGCAGACGGCGCAGCCACCGTCACTGGAGTGCTGCGCACCCAGTGCGACGTGGTGCTGATGGATATCCGCATGCCCGTGATGGACGGGGTGGAGGCAACCAGGAAGGTCGTCGCCTCCGGTGTGCGAACCCGGGTGCTGGTGCTCACCACCTTCGACCTCGACGAGTACGTGTTCAGCGCCCTGAAGGCCGGAGCCAGTGGGTTCATGCTGAAGGACGCCCGCCCCGCTGACCTGCTCAACGCGATCCGGACCGTGGCCGCGGGTGAGGCCGTGATGGCGCCGTCGGCAACCAGGCGGCTGCTCGACCACGTCGTCCCGACGCTTCCGGCCAACCCCGAGGGTGCCGACCCGCGGCTGGACCTGATCACAGAGCGCGAGCGTGAGGTGCTGGTGGAGATTGCGGCCGGTGCGACGAACGCGGAGATCGCCGGGCGGCTTTTCATGGCGGAGGGCACCGTGAAGACCCACATCACGAGGCTTCTGTCCAAGCTCCAGACAAGGGACCGCGTAGGACTCGTCCTGTTCGCCTACGAAACAGGCCTGGTGCGCCGGTAGCCCTCCGTGAGTCTGACAACTCGGGGGGCGAGGGCGGTGTCAGGCGCCGAGCGGGGGGTCCTCGCCGCGGACGTCCTCGAGGATCAGGCAGGTCTCGGTGCCGGCTGTCCCCGGCTGCCGGCTGAGTTCATTGACGACGAAGTCGCGCAGCTCGCTGGTGTTGGCCGCAGCCACCC
>JBBRIY010000050.1:0-11207 GCA_038220215.1 Propionibacteriales bacterium | reverse complement strand
CCTCCGACGGCGAGGGCGTTCTCCACGGGCAGTACGCGCGCTGATCGAGCTGGAAGAGCGCAGCGAGACGTGGCGCTGGTGATCAGCCGGTGGGTGCTGCCTTGGCCTTGCGCAGCTTCTCCAGGCGGGCGCGCAGGAGCTCAAGGCGGTGCGCGTTCCCGTGGAGTTCGACGTACTGGGTCCCGAATTGGGCCAGCAGGGCGTCGTCGAGCCGCCGGACGGCACCGGGCGGGTACCGGTAGCCCATCCTCTCCGCGATTGCCGCCGAATCGACGGCCGGCAACAGCCCGGCGAGTTCGCGCAGCGACGTGATGCCGAGTTCGAGCAGCAACCCCGAGATCCAGGTGTAGTGGTCGTCGCGTGACCAGCCGGCCTCCGGATAGTGCCCGGCGAGGAAGGCGGCGAGCTCCTGGTTGCCGATCCGTGGGTCGTCCGCGTCGGGCTCCGGTTCCTCCTCGGCCATCCGTTCACGCATCCGGTCCCGAATCACCTCGAACTCACGGTCGGCCAGCTCGAGGAGGCCGGCAGCCAGCGTGAACCGTCGGTTCAGGTCGGGCGCGAGCGCCTGCGGGACCGTCCCCTTGTAGCGGATGTCGTGCTCGAACTCGGCCCAGGCGTGTTGCAGGACTGTCCGGATCTGGATCTGGGCGCTCGGCACGCGCAACAGATCGGCGGGGAGCGTCCCCAGCCAGATCGGGTCGAGAGACACCTGGAGGTGCCGGCTGACGTAGCCGAACCGCCCTTCGCTGGCGGTGGCCAGCCCCAGATCGAGGTCCCGGACCACCGGAAGGTGGTCCTTGACGACCTCGGCGACCGCGGCAACGTCGCTGGTCACGTAGGTGATCACCCGGGCCCCGATCTGGTCGGTGATGTCGCGCAGCGGGTCGGGGTACTCCGGTCGACCGTCGCGAGTCTTGGCCGTCTTGGCGGCGAAGGACGCGACGCTCTTCCCGCGCGAGGCGATGTACTGGTAGTTGATGCCGGCGTCGTCGAGGACGGTGGTGAGCCAGGCGGCGAGACGTGCCGCCAGCTCGGACACCTGCGGCTGCAACTGGGCATACGTGCGCGCAGATTCCCGCACGAGGCTGTCCAGGTCGACCTCCGACTCGTGCGACCCGTCCGCCAGTCCCGGCAGGGCCGTCGCGGATGCCGCAGCGGCGGCGGCAGCCTGTGCCGCCGCCACCGTGAGTGGCTTGCGGGGCGCGGGACGCTGGCCGTCAGGGAGGGTGGGGGTCAGGATGCGCCCGGTCTCGTGATCACCGTAGGCGGTGATGGCCTCGGGACGCTTGGCAGCCAGCATCGCGACGTACGCACAGACCACCGCGTCGAGCTGGTCCTCTGCGCGCCGCAGCTCGCCCTTGCGTGTGGCCGCGGAGACGCCGGACACGACGGCACTCCATGGGGCGCTGGCGGCGAGGTGCAGGGGGAGCCGGGCGTGCTCCAGTCCTTCGATCAGGGCGATCAGCCGGAGCATCTCGGCGTGGAGCAGGGGAAATGGGCGGTTCGTGCGTTGCTTGTACTTCAACGTACGACCAAGTCCGAACAGCGCAACCAGGGCTGCGTGCGGGTAGACCTCGACGGCCCGCCTGCTCGACGGGGTGACCGGATCGAGGTCCAGTCGCAGCCGGGTGGCCAGGCGTGCGCCGCGGGGCCCGCCGCTGAACTCGGGCTTGCCGGTGTTGGTCGGGTGCGTGCCGGCGTCGAAGCGGGCGAAGTCGTGGTTCAGGGCGGCCTCGCAGGGCCGGTTCCCGGTGGGGTTATTGACCACGAGCGGCGCATCGATCCCGACGAGACAGTCCGCGGCCACGTAGCCGCTGAGAGCCTCGGCGATCTGTTCGTCGGTCGTGGCCCGCGACAGGTGCACCAGGCTGCCGCTGTCGTCGAGCACCGCCACACCAGAGGGGGCGCGCCCGCCCCACGCGAGGTCAATCCCAACGAAATTCACGACACCGACTTCCTCCGTCGACCCGGCCGGGCCTGTTCGAGGACCGTATCGCGTCGTCCCCGGCCTGTGGTGCCTTGTTCGCGGCGGTTCCCAGCCTCGAGCCCGGTCCTGGCGGGCTAGTCCTCGCTCGCGAGGCGAGCAACGTGGAGGGTGAGGTAGACGACCTCGTCGGCACTGATCGGCTTCTCCAGCCGAAGCTCGAGGAGGGCCTTCACGCGTTCTGCACACAGGTGCGCTTCGGAGAACGATGCCTTGATGGTCGAGGTGAACGATTCCGGGTTCTCGGAGAGCTGCTTGTCGTTGTCGATGCGCACGAAGAAGTAGCGCAGGTGGGTGATGAAGCGCGCGGCGTTGATGCTCTCAGTGTCGAAGTGCCGGTCGTAGGCGGAGTCCAGGATGAGGAACACCTGCCGGAACAGCTCGGTCATCTGGAAGGTGCGCGACAGGTCGTCGGTCGCGAACACTGCGTTGACGAAGTGCAGCGCGATCGGCACTGCCTCGTCGTCGGGCAGGGGCACGCCGGTGCGTTCCCGCACCAGCGCCACCGCTTCCCTGGCCACCCTGAGCTCTGCGGGGTAGAGGTGTGTCACCTCGGCCCGCAGCGGATAGCCCACGTCGATGTGCTGCCGGACCCTCTTGATGGCGAAGCTGATGTGGTCGGCAAGCGGAATGATCATGCTCTGGGCGAAGGTGGTACCGAGCGCCGTCTGGGCGGATTTCAGGATCTCCGCTGCGATGGCGAGGTGTTCGGGCGGGATCTCGGTCAGGAACGCGGAGAGTTGCTGCACGTCGTGCTGCGCATCTGGCGGGAATGTGTGCGTGACCTTGGTCTGATCGACCTGGTCGCCGCGCTTGGCCGCGTAGCCGATACCGCGACCGGTGACGACGATGTCACGCCCGTCCTCGTCGCGGACGAGGACGACGTTGTTGTTGAAGACCTTCAGCACTTCCATGTGCGGTCCTTCCAACACCAGGAGTCCGCCGACGTGGGCAGCACCGCCACGCGGAGGGCTACACGTGCAAACGTAGCTTTCCACGTGGCGGCGCTGCCGGCGACCGAACCTGCTGTAAGGGTGATGATGCCCGGGTCAGGCTGGCTGGAGGCTGGCGCCGTTGGTGTGGATGACTTCGGCGTACCACTCGAAGGACTGCTTCTTGTGGCGCTCGAGCGTGCCGGTGCCGTCGTAGTTGCGGTCGACGTAGATGAACCCGTACCGCTTGCTCATCTGCGCGGTGCTGGCCGACACCAGGTCGATGGGCCCCCAGGAGGTGTAGCCCATCACCTGGACACCGTCTGCGATGGCCTCGCCGACCTGGAAGAGATGGTCGTTGAGGTAGTCGATGCGGTAGTCGTCCTGCACGGTCAGGGTCTGATCGACCTCAACGAGCTGGTCCTTGGCGCCCAGTCCGTTCTCGACGATGAACAGCGGCTTCTGCCAGCGGTCCCAGAACTGGTTGAGCACGACCCGCAGGCCCTGGGGATCGATCTGCCAGCCCCACTCACTGCCCTTCAGATACGGGTTCGGGACGCCGCCGAGAAGGTTTCCCTCCCCGGCGATCTTCTTGGCCGGATCCGCGGTCTCGCACATGCTCATGTAGTAGCTGAACGAGACGAAGTCCGCAGTGTTGGTGAGGATCTCGCGATCGCCCTCGGTGATGTCGAGCTCGATCCCGTTCTCGCGGAAATACCGCAATGCGTAACCCGGGTAGGCGCCGCGCGCGTGCACATCGCTGAACATCAGGTTCGCATGATCGGCTTCCATCACGGCGACGACGTCGGCCGGGTCAGGCGTGAGCGGATAGATCGGCGCAGCGATGACCATGCACCCCACCTGTGAACCCGGCAACATCTCGTGGGCGATCCGGGTGGCGAGCGCGCTGGCCACCAGTTCGTGGTGCGCGGCCTGGTACAGGTCGGTCTTGCTGAGCTGATCGAGCGGGGTGTTGATCCCGCCACTCATGAGGGGGAAGTGGAGCATGGAGTTGATCTCGTTGAACGTCAGCCAGTAGGTGACCTTGCCGCGGTAGCGCTCGAAGACGGTGCGGGCATAGCGCTCGTAGAAGCCGATCAGCTCGCGGCTCACCCAGCCGTTGTACTTCTCGGTCAGGTGCAGCGGGGTCTCGTAGTGCGACAGCGTGACCAGGGGCTCGATGCCGTGCCTGGCGCACTCGTCGAAGACCCGGTCGTAGAAGGCGAGCCCTTCCTCGTTGGGGGTTTCGTCATCGCCGTTGGGGAAGATCCGACTCCAGGCGATGGACAGCCGGAACACGGAGAAGCCCATCTCCGCGAACAGGGCGATGTCCTCTGCATAGCGGTGGTAGAAGTCGATGCCGACCTGCTTGAGATTGTCATCGGTGGGGCCATCGACGCGAGGGGAGGTGATGCCCTTCGGCATGACGTCCTGGATGGAAAGGCCCTTGCCGCCGTCGTTGTAGGCGCCTTCGAGCTGGTTGGCCGCAGTGGCCCCGCCCCAGAGGAATCCCTGGGGGAATGGTGTGGTGGTGTGTGACATGAGGCTCCTCATTTCAGCGCTCGATGACGATCGCGGTTTCGCCATGGGCGAGCTGGTGTCCTTCTGCGGGCAGCACGTTGGCGAACTGTGCGGTGTTGGTGATGACCACGATGGTGGTCGGGTCATAGCCGGCAGCCGTGATCGCTTCGAGGTCGATCGTTGCGAGCAGGTCGCCGGCCTCGACGCTCTGGCCCTGGGTGACGGCCGCGGTGAAGCCCTTGCCGTCGAGCTGGACAGTGTCGATGCCGATGTGGATGAGCAGCTCCACCCCGTCCGCGGACTTGATGCCGTAGGCATGGCCGGTGGGGAAGGCGGTGACCACGGTGCCTGCGAACGGCGCGTACACCTGACCGTGGGACGGGACGATGCCGATGCCCTTGCCCAGCGCCTCGGAGGCGAAGACCTTGTCCTTGACCTGGGCGAGCGGGACCACCGCACCGCTGACCGGGGAGCCGATCTCCACCGCGCCGGGCATGGCGGGAAGGAAGTCGGGCTCCCTGGCGGCCTCATTGGGGATGTCGTCGAAGCCGAACACCATGGTGAGCGTGAAGGCGATCGCGACTGCGACGCCGGTGCCGATCAGCTGAAGGGTGAAGCTGCCGACCTGCATGTACGCCGACAGGCCGAGCAGGGACGGGAAGACGAACGCGCTCGAGGCGGAGCCACCGGCCGCTGCGATGGCGCCACCCACGACACCACCGGCGATGCCGTAGTAGAACGGCTTCTTCAACCGCAGGGTGACGCCGTAGATGGCGGGCTCAGTGATGCCGGCGACGAAGCCGGACAGGGCAGCGGGGCCGGCAAGTGCCTTCAGGTCGACGTTCCTGGTCTTGAACAGCACGGCGAGTGTGGCTGCGGCCTGAGCGAGTACGGCGGCGGGCAGTGGGCCGGCCATGAGGGAGTAGCCGATGGTGGAGTAGTCATTGACCATGAACGGGACGAAGCCCCAGTGCAGGCCGAACAGGACGAACACCTGCCAGAAGCCGCCCATCAGCGCACCGGCCAGCCAGGGCACCGTGACGAACAGCCAGGCGATGCCACTTGAGATGGCCGCGGCTGCGTAGCTGGTGACGGGGCCGACGGTGAGCATTGTGAGCGGCACCATCACCAGGAGCACCAGCAGCGGTGTGGTGAAGTTGCGCAGCCAGGACGGCAGCACCTTGTTCAGCCAGTTCTCGAGGTAGCTCTGCAGCCAGACCGCGACGATGATCGGGATCACCGAGGAGGTGTAGGTGACCATGACCACCGGAATCCCGAAGAAGGTGACCGGGGTGGTGGCGCCGGCCAGGGCCACGATGGCCGGATAGCACAGGGCTGCTGCGATCGCCATCGAGGTGAACTGGTTGGTCTTGAACCGCTTGGCGGCATTCACCGCGAGAAAGATCGGCAGGAAGAAGAAGAGCCCGTCGGCGGCAGCGTTCAGGATCGCGTAGGTCGTGCTCGCTGCGTCCAGCCAACTGAACTGGGTTGCCATGGCAAGGAACGCCTTCAGCAGGCCGGCGCCGGCCAGCGGCCAGAGGATCGGCAGGAAGATCGAAGAGACCAAAGCGATGAACTTGTTGAGCAGGCTGCCCTCCTCCTCACCACCGCCGGTGTCCGCACCGTCTGCGGTGAGCTTCGAGACCTGGCCGATCTCGGCGTAGACAATCGGCACGTTGTTGCCGATGACCACCTGGAACTGGCCGCCGGCCTCCATCACGGTGATCACGCCGGCAAGCCGCTCGACGGCTGCCTTGTCGGCCTTGGCGACATCCTTGAGCCTGAAGCGCAAGCGGGTGGCGCAGTGGGTGAGGGAAGCGACGTTGGCTTCGCCTCCGACCTTGTCCAGAACGTCAACGGCCAAGGACCGATAATCGACTGACGGCATCTTTCCTCCTCGGAACTTCTCTGTTCCAGGACCCGATAAAGCAAAAACCCGAGCTGACCCCGAGGTTGCGCAAGCATGAGCACACCGAAGTTAGCTCAGGCTTTGCCTCTTGCGAGTGACAACCCTGGGGAACCGCTCAGGTTCCTGATCAAAAGCTAGCGGCGTTCGCTTTCTGTGTCAAGGGTTTCGGGTAGGCGAAACTCATGGCCGGATCGCCCGTGTGAACCTGGCCAGAATCTCTCACGAACCGGCGTCCGAGGGCCTCGTCAGCCGTGGCGCCAATCGGGGATCGGCGACCTCGATGATCTTGCGGGCTGCCGCGGCGATGACGCCCAACTCGTCTGCTGTGAGCACGTCGACGACGAGGCGGCGGGCTTCCGCGACGTGACCCGGGGCGGTTTGCTGCACCTTGTGCCAGCCCGCATCGGTCAGGTGGGCCTCGGTGCGACAGCCGGTCGACTGGCTGGCCTGCCGCTCCACCCAGCCGGCCTGCTCCAGGCGGGCGACGACATGGGAGACCCGAGACATGGACCCGTTCGCGAAGGTGGCGAGGACGCTCATCGGCAGCGCACGTCCCGGTGACTCGGACAGCGCGGCCATCACGTGGTACTCGAAGCTGGTGATGCAGCTGTCGCTCTTGAGCTGCCTGTCCAGGGCTGAGGGCAGGGCAACGGTGAGCGCGATGAGCGCTTTCCAGTCCTCGACCTGGTCGCGGGTGAGCCAGTTCGCATCCTCCATGTCCACATTCTAGCGGCGTGTTGAAGTTTCAACACTGGCGGCCTACTCTTGTATTGAAAGTTCAACTTCATGGACGACAGTGGCGAACTGAGGAGATAGCAATGACGGTCCTACGGGTAGATGGCAGCATCCAGGGCGTGCGGTCCAGCAGCAGCGCGCTCGCGGACCTGGTGATGGAGCCGCTCGCCGCCCGGCAACCCCAGGAGCCTGTCCTGAGGCGGCATCTCGGACGCCACCCACTGCCCGCCGATGCCTGGGCGATCGCTGTCGGTGGTGCCTACGTCCCGGCAGAACAGCGGACGGCTGAGCAGCGTGACGCGCTGTCCCTTGCCCAGGCCGTCGCCGCCGAGTTGAGCGGCGCAGACGCTGCGGTGCTCGCGCTGCCGTTGTACAACTGGGGCGTCTCGCAGCACGTGAAGGCCTGGATCGATCTTGCGATCATCGGCGGCGGGTCCGGGGTCCGGCTGCTGGACGGCAAGCCGGTGGTCCTGGTCGTCACCCGCGGCGGTGGCTACGGTCCCGGTGCGCCGAAGGAGGGCTGGGACCATGCCACGCCCTACCTGCGCCGGATCCTCGCGGAGGTGTGGGGAGCCGACCTCACCGTGGTCGAACGCGAGCTCACCCTCGTCGGGGTCAACCCCGCAATGGATGCCCTGACCGACCTGGCGGCGGCCATGAAGGCAGCTGCCGAGGACAAGGCGAGGGCCGCCGGCCGGGCCCTTGCCGAGCGACTGCTGGACAACCCCTCCGCAGCTGCCTGACCGTTTGGGCGACGTTTCGTCGCAGGCGCCCCGTCTTCGCGTCCTGCCTGAATGCGATACGTTTCAAGTGAGCATCGAGCGGCGGTCCACCGGCTAGCCGACCCCGCCGGCTGCTCCCATCTCGCTCACTTGTGAAAGTCCTGCATGACCAAGAACCTCACCGTCGGCCCTCCGCTGCGTCTCATCATCCTGTTCACCCTGCCGCTGCTGGTGGGGAACCTCTTCCAGCAGCTCTACGCGGTAACCGACGCGATGGTGGTCGGCCGCCTGCTCGGTGTGGATGCGCTGGCCGCGGTCGGGGCTTCGGGCAGCCTCCAGTTCCTGCTGTTCGGGTTCGCGATGGGCGCCTCTGCTGGCCTGGCGATCCCGGTTGCGCGGGCCTTCGGTGGCGGCGATCCTGCGGCGGTGCGCCGCGCGGTGTGCGCCGGCATCCTGATCAGCACAGGGATCGCTGTCGCCATCACCCTGATCGGCACCCTGGGCTCCACGACACTGCTCACCTGGATGGGTACCCCGCCGGAGCTGATGGAGTCGGCAACGACCTTCCTCACGGTGCTGTTCAGCGGATCCGTCGCAACCGTGGCGTTCAACTTCCTGAGTTCGGTGATCCGCGCGCTGGGTGACAGCCGGACCCCGTTGCTGTTCCTTGTCGTCGCCTGCGTCCTCAATGCCGGGCTGGTGGTGCTCTTCATCGCCGTCTTCAAGCTGGGGGTCGGCGGGGCTGCCGCAGCGACCCTGGTGGCACAGGCACTCTCGGTGGCGCTGTGCCTCGCGTTGATCGCACGCCGGATGCCGGAGCTGAAGCTGCATCGTCATGACTGGCGGTTCAGCGCGGACGAACTCGGGGAGTCGGCCAAGCTTGGCCTGACGCTCGGCTTCCAGATGTCGGTGATCGCGATCGGCGCAGCCGTCCTGCAGTACGGCATCAACCAACTCGGGACGGAAGCCGTCGCGGCCTTCACCGCGGCGATGCGGGTCGACCAGGTCGCCGTGATCCCCCTGGCGACCGTGGGCATCGCAATGAGCACCTACGTCGCACAGAACCGGGGCGCCGCGCAATGGTGGCGAATCCGGTTCGGCGTGTTCCGTGCCAGCGTGCTGGCCGTGATCCTCGCCGTCGGCCTGGGCGCGATGATCATGATCTTCGGCACCGATCTCGTTCGGCTCTTCGTCGGCGACGGCGAGGACCGGGTGGTCGCCATGGCGCACCAGTACCTCGTGCTCAACGGCAGCCTGTACGGGGTGCTGGCAGTGCTCTTCCTGCTCCGTAACGCTCTGCAAGGGCTCGGGATCACAGCCATCCCCACGATCGCGGGGTTCATGGAGCTCATCGCCCGCAGCGCGGTCGGACTGCTGCTGATCGACCGCATCGGCTTCCTCGGGGCCTGTCTGGCCGCACCGCTGGCGTGGGTCGCCGCGCTCGTGCCCGTTGCGATCGCCTGGTTCATCGAGCGCCGCCGGCTCGTCCAGGCGGAGTCCGACGCCACGAGGCTGATCGCGCACGAAACCCTGGAGCTGACCACCTAGGTCCCCGGTGGCGCCCAGCCCGGCTGGTTGGCGAACCGTTCACGTCGCGGACGCTCCAGAAGTCGCGGTGAATCCCGCTATCATCGTCAGGTGACGATGATAAGCGACGTGCTCCGACCGGCGGCGGCAACCGAACTCGACGCGGCGGCTTCCCTGTTCCAGAGCCTTTCGGATCCGGCCCGGCTGTCGATCGTCCGACACCTGCGGCTCGGCGAACACCGCGTCCGCGACCTGACCGAGCACCTGGGCCTTGCGCAGTCGACGGTGAGCGCACACCTCTCCTGCCTGAAGGATTGCGGCCTGGTGTTGTCGCACCCGCACGGCCGTGCCTCCATGTTCTCCCTCGCCGTACCCGAAGAGCTGGCCGGCTTGCTGGCCGCGGCCGAGCGACTGCTCGAGGCCACCGGGTATGCCGTCGACCTGTGCCCGGCGAACGTGCCGGAGCGGAGCGGGACGTCGGCCGGGTCGGAGGCCGTTGGGGCAGGCGGGCACTGATGGGTGAGGGGCACGAGCACGACGTGGCCGGGACGAACCGCACCCGGCTGGCTGTCGCGCTCGCGATCACCTCGGCCGTGCTGATCGCGGAGGTGGTCGGTGCGCTTGTCACCGGCAGCCTCGCCCTGCTCGTCGATGCAGGGCACATGCTCACCGATGCAGGCGGACTCCTGATGGCGCTGCTTGCCGCCACCGCGATGACCCGGCCGCCCACCGCCCGCCGCACGTGGGGGTGGGCCCGTATCGAGATCCTCGCCGCCGGCGCGCAGGCCGCGGTGCTCCTCGCCGTGGGGATCTATGCGTTCGTCGAAGGCGTCCAGCGGCTCATCGCGCCCCCGGAGGTCGCACCGGGCGGCCTGCTCCTCCTCGGCATCCTCGGGCTGGTTGCCAACATCGCGTCTGTTGGCATCCTCTCCGCGGGACGCAGCCACAACCTGAACATGCGGGCAGCGTTCCTCGAGGTGGTCAACGACGCGTTCGGCTCGGTCGCAGTGATCGTCAGCGCCCTCGTGATCCAGTACAGCGGCTGGACCCGGATCGACGCCCTCGCGGGCATGTTCATCTCGGTGCTGATCGTGCCGCGTGCGGTGACCATCCTGCGCCAGGCAGGCAGTGTGCTCCTGGAGACCGTTCCCAAGGGCCTGGATCTGGGCCAGGTCCGGGCCCACCTGCTCGGCCTGCCGCACGTCACGGACGTCCACGACCTGCACGCCTCGCTCATCGGCACCGGGCTGCCGGTGCTCACCGCCCACGTGGTCCTTGAGGACCGCTGCTTCAGCGATGGTCACACCCACGAACTGCTCGACCAGCTCCAGGAGTGCGTGCGCCAGCACTTCGATGTCAGCGTCGAGCACTCGACCTTCCAGCTCGAGCCCGCGGGTCACGGCGGCCACGAGAACGACACCCACGCCTAGGACGGTGGACGCGCGTCGCTCGGCGGGGGGCTCGGACGCTCGCCCGCTCAGCCGTCCGTGCTGGCGTCATCGGTCACGCGACGCCGAAAGTGCCGCGGACTTGACCCAGCCACGGCACGGAATTGCCGCGAGAAGTAGAACTGGTCGGGATACCCCACCTCCGCGGCGATATCTGCGATGCTGCGGTCGGTCGTCAGGAGCAGTTCGCGGGCACGCGCCATCCGCAAGCGCTTCACGTACTCGGTGACGGAGAAGCCGGTGACCGCATGGAACCGTGCCGAGAAGTGGGACGTACTGAAGCCCGCATCGGCTGCGAGGCCGGGCACGCTGAACGGCTCGGCAAGGTGCTCTCGGAGGTGGGCCTGGATGCGGTTGATCGACGCGTCACCCACCGAGCGGCGGTGACGCTCCGCCGCCAATTGGGCCAGCAGGTGCCAGGCCGCTCCC
>JBBRIY010000049.1:0-11439 GCA_038220215.1 Propionibacteriales bacterium | reverse complement strand
CCACTTCGCCGACGCCTGGAGCGAGTCGTTCGACCAGCTGATCAAGCGCAGGGAACTGATGAGCGACCCCTCGCGGCTGGTGACCATCCCGAGCCTCGACGCCCCGAACATGGCACCGGACGGGCACAGCGTCCTGTTCGTTCTCGAGCCGGTGCCGCACCTGGGTGCGGGGATCGACTGGACGGCGGAGCGCGGGCCGGCGCGTGAGCGGCTGCAGCGGTTCCTGGCAGCCAACGGTTATCCCGACGACATCGTGACCGAACACCTGGTGACGCCGGCGGACTGGGCGGCGCAGGGTATGGCGATGGGCACGCCGTTCAGCCTTGCCCACACCTTCGGCCAGACCGGGCCCTTCCGTCCCTCCAATGTCGAGCCGCGGGTGCCGGGTGTCTTCTTCGCCGGTAGCGGCACGACCCCTGGCGTGGGGGTTCCGATGGTCATGATCAGCGGGGAGCTGGCGGCCGACCGCGTCCGTGACTACCTGGGAGGGCGGCGATGACGATCCTCGGAACACCCACCGACCTGGCCGCCGGCTACGCCGAATGCGCCCGTCTCACCCGCGAGTACGGCACCACCTACTTCTGGGGTGCCGTACTGCTGCCGAAGCAGCAGCGGCGGCACGTGCACGCCGTCTACGCGCTGTGCCGGCTCGCCGACGACATCGTGGACGCAGAGGGTGCCACCCGGTTCGCGCCGGCGGCCACCCGGCAGTCACTGGTGGACTTCCGGGCCGGATTTGCGAGGGCGCTCGCCGGCGATGCGCCGGACGCGACCATGGCTGCGATCGCCCACACCATCGCCGAGTGCGGCATCGAAACCGAGTGTTTCGACCGCTTCTTCGACGCGATGGCCATGGACCTGGACATCGCCGGCTACGACACCTGGGAGGACCTGTGCGGCTACATGGAGGGCTCGGCGGCCGTGATCGGCGAGATGATGCTGCCGGTCCTGCAGCCGTTGACCCCCGCCGCGAAGGAGCCGGCGCGTGCGCTGGGCCTCGCCTTCCAGCTCACCAACTTCCTGCGGGACGTGGGTGAGGACCTGGGACGCGGCCGGGTCTACCTGCCGCGCGAGGACCTGGACCGGTTCGGTGCGACGCCGTGGCCCGGCAAGGTCGACGACGCGTGGCGCGAGCTGATGGCCTTCGAGATCGCGCGCAACCGCGAGCTGTACGCGCAGGCGCAGGCCGGGGTGGCCATGCTCCCGCCGCGATCGGCGCGCTGCGTCGCGACGGCGCTCACCCTCTACTCGCAGATCCTCGACCGCATCGAGGCGCGCGACTACGACGTCTTTTCCGACCGTGCCCGGGTACCCACCTGGCGCAAGGCCGTCACCGCCGCCTCGATCCTCGTGGTCGGCCCCCCGCGGGTGGCCTGATGCCGGCGGAGTACCTGCTGCTGATGGCGGCGTGCATCGCGATCACGCTGCCACTTGAGTTCGTCCTCGGTGCACGGGTATACCGCCAGCCGCGGCGTACCATCCTTGCGCTGCTCCCGCTGCTGCTGATCTTCAGCGTCTGGGACGCCATCGCGATCGCACGGGGCCACTGGGACTACAGCCCTGCGCACACCACCGGCTGGCTGCTGCCGTTCGGCATACCGGTGGAGGAAGTGGTGTTCTTCATCGTGATACCGCTGTGCGGCTTGCTCACCTACGAGGCCGTCGGGCAGGTGCTGGCCCGCCGCAAGCGCGCCGTGACGTCCCCGCCCGTCATCGCCCCGTCCGCCACCGCCCCGAACTCCGGAGCAAAGGACAGCGGGGGTGCTGATGCCTGAGTACACCGTTGCGACCCTGGTCGCTGTCGTCCTGGTGGTCGCCGTCGAGCTGCTGTGGGCACGCACGGGGATCTTCCGCACCGCCCAGTACTGGATCACGATGGCGATCGTGTTCTTCTTCCAGGTGCTCGTGGACGGCTGGCTCACCAAGCTCAGTGAACCGATCGTCCGCTATGCGCCCGCGCAATTCGCCGGGATCCGCTTCCCCTTCGACATCCCGATAGAGGACTTCGGCTTCGGCTTCGCCCTCGTCACCGGCACGATCATCGCCTGGCAACTGGCCGGCAAGAAGGAAGAACCTGCATGAAGCCCTGGAAACCCGGACGCGACCGGCACGCCGTACGTCACCTTCCGGCACGGCCAGGGGAGACCAGAAAGCTCGCGCCGTCGGTCGTCGTGGTCGGTGGCGGCATCGCCGGCCTCGCTGCGGCAACCGGTCTGGCCGAACGCGGGGTCAGCGTGCGGCTGGTGGAGGCTCAGCCCACCCTCGGTGGCAGGGTGCGCGCCTGGCCCACCGACGCAGGCACCATGAGCCGCGGCTTCCACGCCTTCTTCCGGCAGTACTACAACCTGCGGGCGCTGCTGCGTCGCACCGATCCCACCTTGTCCCGGTTGGTGCCGATCGAGGACTACCCGCTGCAGCTGGCTCCGGTGCCGGGCCGGCGTCCGGTTGTGGACTCATTCACCTACATCCCGCGCACCCCGCCATGGAACCTCGCCGGCTTCGTCGCCCGCAGCCCGTCGTTCGGGCTTGCCGACCTGACCCGGGTGGACGTCCAGGAAGCCATGGGGCTGCTCAAGGTGCGCTTCCCCGAGACCTACACAGCGCTGGACGGCCTGAGCGCCGCCGATGTGCTCGACCGGCTCCGCTTCCCTGATACCGCGCGGCACCTGGCGCTGGAGGTCTTCGCCCGCAGCTTCTTCGCCGATCCGCGGGACTTCTCCGGGGGCGAGCTCGTGGGCATGTTCCACACCTACTTCGTTGGATCGGCAGAGGGCCTACTGTTCGACGTGCCCGATGACGACTACGACACAGCCCTGTGGGCCCCGCTGGGAAGGCACCTGGCCGGACTGGGAGTCGAGGTGCACACCGACACGCGGGCGACCGGTCTCGCAGAGGCCGGGGACGGGGTGGTCGTCTCCACCTCCGCCGGCGACTTCGATGCAGATGCGGTCGTGCTGGCCGTCGACACGCGTCCGCTGAAGTGCTTGGTTGCCGAGACCGACTGGCTCGGCGACGAGCAGTGGCGTGAACGCATTGCCGCGCTGCGCAGTGCACCGCCGTTCGGGGTGGGACGCCGTTGGATCGCCGGACGCCATCGCGGGGTGTCGGCCTTCCTGGGCACCAGCGGTTACGGCCCGCTGGACAACATCAGCAGGCTGGATGCCTTCGAGGCCGGTGCCGCACGCTGGGCGCAGGCCAACTCTGGGACGGTGGTCGAAGTGCACGGCTACGCACTGGGTGACACGTCAGACGCCATGCGCGAGACGCTCTGGCGCGAAGCTGCCCGCATCCACCCGGAACTGGGCACAGCGACCGTGCTGGCCGAGGAATGGCTGGTCGAGGACGACTGCGCCCTCGTCGACACCTCGCCGTGGCTCAACCGTCCGACGGTCGCGACACCAGATGCCCGGGTGGTCCTGGCCGGCGACCTGGTGCGCTGCGACTGGCCGATCGCGCTGATGGAGCGGGCGGCCACAACAGGCTGGCAGGCGGCGAACACCCTTCTCGCGGGCTTCGGACGTCCGGGCCACGAACTCTGGTCACCCCCGTTGACCGGCCTTCTGGCCCGCTGATCCCGAACCCGGGCAGGCGACCCAGCGCTGGCACGCTCGCAACTGCGGGCTGCCGCGGTCACCGTCCGCCAACTGCCGATGCCGGCCGAGGACGTCGCCAGGCCGCCGGGCCAGTCCATCGGGATCACCGGACGCCCCTGCGGCCCGGGGCTTGCTGGCTGTTCGCTGCCTGTCGCTGGCGATTCGAGGTGCGCAGGCGTCAGGCCAGGGCTGAGGCCTGTATCGCTACCGGATCGTCCTCGTCGACGTCCAGGTCCTGGTCGATCAGCACGGCGAGGGCATCGCCGCGAACACGCTTGGCAATGCGGCTCAGTGCGACGTCGGTGATGTTCAGGAAACTCGCGAGGTCACGCTGGGTGATGCGCTGCACGAGGCCCGGATGTTCCTTCAGCAGACTGCGGTAGCGCTGCTCCGGGGTGCTGCGCAACCAGCCAGCGTCCGCCTGGAGCGTGGTGGCGTGCATCAGGGCGATTGTCGTGGTCAGGCGCGCCCACTGAAGGTGCTGGGTGGACAGGTGGTCGATCACCCGGTAGTTCACGCGCAGCAGGAGGGTGGGCTCGATGGCCGTGACGGTATGCACGGTCTCTGCCCTGACAGCAGCCCGCAGGGTTTCGGAGCGGGGGTGGAGCCCGCGGGACGCAACCCTTCGGATGCCCTCGATGCCGAGAGAGGACATGGACGCGAGCACATCGCCTTCCTCGGGGAAGAACACGGTGGTGAGGCGGTCACCCTCGGTGAGCATCTGCGCCTTGCACAGGCCGCGTTGCACGAAGTAGATGTAGGGATGGGTCTCGCCGATGGAGTAGAGGACGTCGCCTGCCTCCACACGGACCATCTGGGTATTGGAGGCGAACAGGTCCCACTGGGGGAGTTCGCAACCTGCATAGGCCTCCAGCAACAGCCGAAGACTCCGCATGGCATGACCGCTGACGGCGTTGTCCACGCTCATTTGACCCTCCTCGTCGGCGGTTGGGGGTGGTCGCCGGCCATCAAGCTCAAGAATTTGCGCGGCCGACAGAGAATTGATCCAGATCAAGGGACTCCATGCTGACCTGCACCAAGGTTAGCTGCTCGGTGGCCCCTTGGCTCCCGGTCCGACAGGTTTTCTCCGACAGCTGTGGTGCGGGTGCAATGGCGGACTCTGACGGTGTTGACGAGGAGGAGCCGTGCTCGGGCCGGTCGCGATGGGGCGAGCCGACGAACGGCGGACGAGCTCCTTCAGGTGCGCCGCGGCCGGGTCCGTCGCGATCGATGATGCGGCGGGGTCCAGGCCGGATCACCGTGGGTGCGGACACGGAGAGCACCCCGATCGTGGCGCGAATGGTCGTTGTCGAGGGGTGCAGAAGACCAAAGACTTCCGTTCCCCCGAAACGGCAAGATGTTTGTGGATTACCTAGTCGTGGGCCCGGCCGGGGTGAGGTACGGTGACTTGTGCAAGGGCAGAGCTGAGGTGGTTTCGGGGGCCGCGGCCGACTGTCGAATGATGTGCGTGCGGCCTTGGGCTCGAACTTGGTAGCGCACCTCGCTCCACGACGGTATTGGTGCACCGACTTCCCGGCATTGACCTCACGACGCCTGCGCGGTTCCAGCAGGGTTTGCGCAAGGTCGGGCAACGGTGAATTGCCGAAGCCCACTCGAATTGAATGTCCCTGCTGCAAGTCTCTCGGCCTGGTGTTGGGCTCCAGCAGGTGGCGGCCTGCTCCTGACCAGCCATGCCGGGGAGCGAACTGAGCTCGGCTCCCCAATTGAGCCGGTTCGCTGGTGAGCGTCCGGGCCCTGGCCCGGGCGCTCATCCATTTCATGAGAAATACCGATTGTTCAGCTGGGGTGAACGTCAGGCGGACGTCACGAGATTGCGCCAGACGGTAAACGCGATGGCGACCACCGTGAGTGTGGCGTACCAGACCCGCTGGTCACGAAGAAACCGCGGGAGCCTGAGGGCTGGGCCGCCCAGCACTTCGGTCAGCCAGCAAAGGCAGGCAAATGCCAATCCGGCGAGCAGCGTGAACACCATTTGATTAGCCATCCAGGCGCCCGCGACGTCGCCGTGCAAGAGCGCAACTCCCATGGTTGTCGACCCGCAGAAGGGGCACAAGGTGTGCGTCATCGTTCGCCACGGGCACGGAATGCTGACACCTGTCATTGCATACATTCCGCTCAGCGAGAGCCCGATTGCGCCGAAGGCCGCCGACGCTTTCAGGCCGGATGCTGCCGAGAAGGAGGCTGCGCCAGCAGTATTCGCCACGCCGCCATTATCGCCCCATACCCAATGGGGGCTTCCCGCCCCTAGGATCAGGATCACCAGTTCAACCAGGGAGAGAGCATGTCCGACCAGAATTCGCCCACGCCGGACCCGAGCGAAGCCGTACCCGGCTACACGCCCCCTACGACTCCGGAGCCTGCCGCTCCGTCCGCGGAACCGCCCGCCTACACGCCGCCGCCCGCTCCGGGTGGCTATGAGCCCCCCGCTGCGCCGCCCGCCTACACCCCGCCGTCGACTGGTGGGTATGACGCACCGGCTCCGGGCGCCTACTCCGCCCCCGCCGCTGGTGGTTACTCCCAGCCGCCGGCCCCCGGTGGCGGTTTTCCCGAACCGGCCGGCTACCCGCCGCCCGCGGGTTATGGCCAGCAGCCCACCTACGGCACCGACCCGGGTGCGTACCCGGGTGGTGGCGTCCCGAACATGCCGCTTGCCCCTGTGGGTGGCGCACCGCTGGCAGACTGGCCCAAGCGTGCACTCGGCGGCCTGATCGACTACGTTGCCGCCGGCATCGTGATCTCCATCGTGGGTTCGCTGCTGTCCAACATCAACAGCGGCGTCGGCGGGTTCGTGAACTCCCTCCTCGGCATCGGCTGGATGGTGTACCTGGGCTACAAGAGCGGCACCACCGGTGTGACCTTCGGTCGCAGCATCACCAAGACCAAGCTCATCTCGGAGGCGACCGGTCAGCCCATCGGTGTCGGCAACGGCATCATCCGCCAGCTGGCGCACATCATCGACTCGATCATCTGCTACATCGGCTGGTTGTTCCCGCTGTGGGATGCCAAGAAGCAGACGATTGCAGACAAGCTGATGAAGACCGTCGTCATCGACAACTCCGCAGATCCGAACGCTGGCACCTACAGCTGGCAGTGACGCTCGGCGGCAGCTAGCCGCAAACGAACCGGCTGGGACTCCTGAGTCCCGGCCGGTTCTGCGCTTCCGGCCCCATCCCACCCACAGGCGCCGCCAGTTGGAGCAGAAGCCGCCGATTGAACGGCGGCTCCTGCACGAAACGGCGGCTTCTGCGAGGGCCGAGCACGGGGGAGGTGACGCGGGGGGGTCAGGGCTCGAAGCGGTAGCCGAGGCCCGGCTCGGTGATGAAGTGGCGCGGGTGGCTCGGCTCATCCTCGAGCTTGCGCCGCAGTTGGGCGAAGTAGACCCGCAGGTAATTGGTCTCCTTCTCGTACCCCGGGCCCCACACCTCGGCCAACAGTTGCGCGCCGGAGACCAGGGTGCCGGGACGACGCAGCAGCGCCTCGACGAGGTGCCACTCGGTGGGGGTGAGGCGCACCTCCACGTCACCGTGGCGGGCGCGCTTGGCCGCGAGGTCGAGAGTGAACGCCGCCGTGGTGACCACCGGTTCGGCGGGCAGCTCATGGGTGTCCGCCCTGCGCAGTGCCGCCCGGACCCGGGCGACGAGCTCGTCCATCCCGAACGGCTTGGTGACGTAGTCGTCGGCGCCGGCGTCCAGTGCCCGTACCTTCTGGGACTGGCTGTCGCGTGCCGACAACACGATGATCGGGACGGTCGACCAGCCGCGCAGGCCAGCGATCACCTCCACCCCGTCCATGTCAGGGAGGCCGAGGTCGATGATGGCGAGGTCGGGGGAGTTGGCGGCAGCGGCCCTCAGTGCCCCCGCCCCGGTGGCCACCGCCTCCACCTCGTAGTGGCGTGCCTTCAGGTTGATCGTCAGGGCGCGGCGCAGAGCCGGCTCATCCTCAACGATCAGCAGCCGCTGCATGGGCGATCTCCAGGGTCACGGTCATGGTCAGGCCCCCGCCGGGCGTGCGGGACGGGCTGAGGCTACCGCCCATCGCCTCCGTGAAACCGCGGGCGATCGCAAGGCCGAGACCGAGGCCGGTGGTCGAGCGGTCACCGAAATGCTGGAACGGCGCAAAGATCTCACTCATGCGTTCGGGCGCGACCCCGGGGCCGTTGTCGATCACCTGGACGTCGACCCGCGAGCCGCTGGCGTGGGCTGCGATGCGCACCTTCTGGCCGGGAGGCAGGTGCCGGTCGGCGTTGGCGACGAGGTTCGCCAGCACCCGCTCGAGCAGGCCGGCGTCGGCCCTGATCATCGGCAGGTCCTCGGGGATGTCGAGCTCCACCCGTCCTTCCCCCCGGAGGACCACCCCGGCCAGCACCTCCAGCAGGACGGTGGGCGCCGGGTGCACGGAAAGGGCGCCGGCCTGCAGCCGACTCATGTCCAGCAGGTTGCCGATGATGTCGTTGAGGCGCCCGGCGTGGGTCTCGATGGTCTCCAGCAGTTCCGTCTGGTCCGCGGGATCAAGCTCGATGTCGGTCTGGCGCAGCGTCGTCGCGGCAGCGGTGATCGCCGCGAGTGGATTGCGCAGATCGTGGCCGACCGCTGCCAGCAGGCTGGCGCGCAGCTCGTCGATGCGCCCCAGCTCCTCGGCGCGACGGGCCTGTTCGGCGAGCTGCTGGGTGCGCCACAGCCGTCCGGCCGTGAGGGCGAGGGAACCCAGCAGGCCGCGGTCCTCACCGATCCGTTCGGGCCCGCTCAGCTCCAGCTGCAGTTGCTCGCCGGCGGGGGCGACGATCAGGAAGTCGTCGGGCAGGGGAGTGCCCGAGGAGGCCAGCACGGCGCCGCGCTCGGTGAGCGTCGCCGCGTGCATGCCGTAGATGGCGCGCGCGTCGTCGAGGGCGAGTTCGACCGAGCCGGGGCCGTGCTCGCGGCTGCCGAGCTCCGCGAGCCACTCGGCCTCCAGGCGATCTCGCTCCACGGCGACTCGCCCGCGGGCGCCGATCTCGGTCACCACGCCCACGCCGACGGCAACGGCGAAGAAGATGGTCAGGTCGATCAGCTCGTTGCTGTTCGCCACGAACAAGGTGCCGTAGGGCGGAGCGAAGAAGAAGTTCGCGAGCCCGAAGCTGATCAGCGACGCCGCGAGCGCCGGCAGCACCCCACCGACGGCGGAGGCGACGACGCAGACGAGGATGAACAACAGCAGCACGGTGTCAAGGCCGAGGCTTTCCCTCGCCGGCAACAGCAGCAGCGTGAGCAGCGGGGAGCCGAAGGCTGCGACGCCGAGCCCATAGAGCTGGCGACGCCGGGTCAGGCGGCTACCCAGGCCACTGGCCGGGACCGCCTCACCTTCGGCGAGGAACTGGCTCACCTGCCAGAGCTTGCCAGAATCCTGGGCTTCTCCGCGTCGCTCCCGGTGTTGTCGGGCGGGGGAGCCACCACGCTTCCGCCACCGGTCCCGCGGCTCTCCGTCCGCGGCACGGCGATCTCGGCCTCCGCGCCGGGGCGAACCAGCAGGTACTGCTCTGCCGACTTCAACTGGTAGGGCACGCTCGTCACCATGACGCCGGGCATGTACAGCAGCCGTCCCTTCAGCCGCAGCGCGCTCTGATTGTGCAGGAGCGTCTCCCACCAGTGGCCAACGACGTACTCGGGCACGAACACCTGCACCACGTCGCGCGGGCCGATGTGGATCTTCGACAGGTAGTCCAGCACGGGCTCGGTCAGGTCGCGGTACGCGGAGTTGACGATGGTCAGCGGGACGGCGATGTCACGCTCTGCCCACTCCTTGACGAGCTTCTCCGTCCGCTCGGGACTGGTGTCCACCCGCAGCGCCGTGATGGTGCTGGGACGGATGGCCCGCGCGAACGCAAGGGCCTTCAGCGACGGCTCGTTCAGCTGGCTGATCAGGACAACGGCGTGGATCCGGCTGGGGAGCGTGATGCCGCCGGCGGCTGCCTTCAGCTGGTGGGACACTCGCCGGTAATGGCGGTGGATACGCAGCATCAGGAACACCAGGACCGGCATCGCGATCACGACGAGGTAGGCGCCATGGGTGAACTTGGTGAGCAGCACGATCACCAGCACGACGGCCGTCGCTGCCGCGCCCACGCCGTTGACGATGGCAGCGGCGAGATGGCCGGGCGTCCAGCCGTCAGCCCTCGACTGGCGCCGCCAGTAGACGACCATGCCGGCCTGGCTGAGCGTGAACGAGACAAAGACGCCGAGGATGTACAGCTGGATCAGCTTGGTGACCGAGCCGTCGAAGGCGATGATCAGCCCGGCGGCCACGGAGGCAAGGATCAGGATGCCGTTGCTGAACACGAGGCGGTCGCCACGGCGTCCCAGCTGCTTGGGCAGGAACCGGTCCTCCGCGAGGATCGAGGCGAGGATCGGGAAGCCGTTGAACGCGGTGTTGGCGGCAAGGGCGAGGATCAGGGTGGTGAAGCCCTGGACGGCGAAGAAGCCGATGGTGTTGTTGCCGAAGACCGCCGAGGAGAGCTGGGCGAGCACCGTCCGCTGGATATAACCGCCGGGCACGTTGGTGAGCTGGTCGAGGCTGTCGGCGATGTGCACGCCCGACCAGGTCGAAAGGAACGAGAGACCGGCCATCATCGAGATGCTCAGGGCGGCCATGACGATCAGGGTCGTGGAGGCGTTGCGGCTCTTCGGTTTGCGAAAGGTCGGGACGCCGTTGCTGACGGCCTCGACGCCGGTCAGCGAGGTACAGCCGGACGCGAACGCGCGCAGCAGCAGGATGATGAGGGCCGCGCCGGTCGGGGACACGTCGACGAACCCGAGGCTTGCCGACTCGGCGACCGGCATGTGGCCGTTGATGGCCTGCCAGAACCCGGCTCCGAGCATGATGAACACGCTGGCGATGAAGCCGTAGGTGGGGATCGCGAACAGCGTCCCGGACTCCCGGACGCCGCGCAGGTTCATGAGGGTGAGCACGAGGATGAACGCGACGCAGAGGCCTACGTGGTAGGGCAGCAGGTTCGGGAAGGCGGAGATCAGGTTCTCCACGCTGGCCGCGATCGACACCGCGACGGTCATCACGTAGTCGACCATCAGGGCTGCCGCTGCGATCAGTGCGGCCGACTTGCCCAGGTTGTCCTTGCTGACCGCGTACGCGCCGCCGCCGTTGGGGTAGGCGTAACAGGTCTGGCGATAGCTGATCGTCACCAGGGCCAACAGGCCGACGACGAAGAGCGCGACCCACGGGGTCATCAGCACGGCCGTCGCGCCGCCGAGGGCCAGCACCAGCAGGATCTCCTGGGTGGCGTAGGCGTTGGACGAGATCGGGTCGGAGCAGTACACCGGCAGCGCGAGCGTCTTCGGCAACAACGTCTCGCTCATCTGGTTCGAGCGCATCGGGTTTCCGACGAGCAGCCTCTTGGGCAGCCTGAAACTTGTGGTCACGATTCCACTGAACGCTGTCGCGGGCAGCGGTTCCACTTCCTTGACGGGTCCTTGACGCCCCACCCGCCGACCTTGACGCCCCCTTAGCGCCACCGCCTCGACAGCCCAAGACCCGGACCAGATTGGGGACGGTTCCAAACTCGGTCCACAGCCCGCCGGACCAGGTTGGGGACGGTTCCAAACTCGGTCCAATACTGCATCTTGTGGTCGCGGCCGGGGTGGACCGAGTTTGGAACCGTCCCCAACGTGGTCCAGCAAGCTGGGCCGGCTCGTTGCGTTGCCGGGGCATAGGTTTGACGCATGCGTGCACTGGTGAAGACGGCCCCTGGCCCGGGACTGGAACTGATCGACGTGCCAGAGCCGACGTGCGGGCCGGAGCAGGTGAAGCTGCGGGTGCTCCGCGCAGGACTGTGTGG
>JBBRIY010000048.1:0-11522 GCA_038220215.1 Propionibacteriales bacterium | reverse complement strand
CAACTCCTCGATCACGTCGCTGCGGCGCTCCCGGCGCCGGTTGGGCGCATACATCGGGTAGATCGCGATCCTGCCACCGTGGTGGGTGGAGAACCAGTTGTTCGGGAACACCGAGTCGGGGGTGTCCAGCTGTCCGAAGTCATCGAAGACGTGCACCCGGATGCCGGCGGAGACCAGGGCATCGACACAACCGTCGAACTCCGTGCGGGCGGCATTGGCCACAGCTTCGCCCGTGGACTGCCGCGGCGGGGTCTGGAACGAGTTGTCAGCCAGCGTCTGTGGGTTGATGGCGAACCGGTGTGGACGCACCATCACCACCGCCGTTGGTGCCTGCACGTTCCGGAAGTTCACGCCGCCTCCTCCTCCTAGGGTGAGCTTAGGGTTTCACCTGCTGTGGGGCAGGGCAGGATGGGCCCGTGATCAGAAACGTCGGCTGCCATCTCGAACTCACCTTGACCGGGCCGTCGGAGCTCGTATTCTCCGTGAGCGCTGCCCGCGGGCTGCCCCTGTCGGCCGAATCCCTCGTGGTGACCGCTGCGGGCCGGCAGGTCACGCCGAGGGAAGTGCTCGACGACCACGGCACCCGCCTGCACCTGCTGCGCGCCGATGCCGGCCCGCTGGTACTCGATTACATGGCCACCATCGATGGCGTGACCCCGCCCGCAGAGGTGACCGACGTCGACCGGCTCCGCTACCTGCGTCAGAGCCGCTACTGCGAGGCAGACACCCTCACCCCGACCGCCGCAGCCGAGTTCGCCGGCCTGACCGGGGCGGCGCTGCTGGTGTCTGTTGCCGAGTGGGTGAACCAGCGGATCGCGTACGTCTCCGGCTCCAGCACCGGCACCGACAGCGCGCTGGACACCCTGCTGGCACGGCGCGGGGTCTGTCGTGACTTCGCGCACCTGGTGATCGCTTTGTTGCGTGCCCTGGGTGTGCCGGCCCGGCTTGCTGCCGTCTACGCCCCTGGCCTCAGCCCGATGGAGTTCCATGCCGTGGCCGAAGCCCTTGTCGATGACCAGTGGTGGGCGGTGGACGCCACCCGGCTCGCCCCGCGGCGCAGCCTGGTGCGGATCGCCACCGGTCGGGACGCCGCTGACACCGCCTTCCTCTCCAGCTTCGGCGACTACGTCGAGCTGGAGGCCCTCGAGGTGACGGCCGTGGTCGACGAGTTCGAGCTCGACGACCAGAGCACCCTTACAGCCCTCTGGTGAACTCCGGGTCGGCCAGGGTCTCCGCGAGCCCGTGCCGGGCGATCCCGGCGAGGGCAGGCATGTTGTCGCTGGACAGCGCGAACACGGCTGCGAGCCCGAGGGCCCAGGCCCACGCCCGCGTCCAGGTGGCTGCATCGTAGGTCCCCGACAGGTTGCACTGCGCGCGAAACCGGGCTCGTGCCGGGCCGTCGAAGGCCAGCCAGGCGACGGACAGGTCGCTGGCCGGGTCGCCTGCGCACAGGTCGCCGAAGTCCAGGACGCCGGCCAGCTCCCCGTCGGCGCCCAGCAGGAGGTTCATCGGGTGCGGGTCCCCGTGCAGCCACAACGGTGCTCCCGCCCAGGCCGGGACCGCCGCGGCGCGCTGCCAGTGGGCAAGGGCCGTTTCGCCGGCCACGGCGCGAATCCTGGGGATCCAGCCGTCGGCCCTCGCTGCGAGCGGGACGCCGCGAAACGGGTTCACCGGCGCGTCGGCGTCGGCCGGGACGTGCAGGGCGGTGAGGAACGATGCCAGCCCGACAGCGGCTGCTGCCCGTCCCGCCACCGGCACTTCAGCCGCGCTGCGGCCAGGCAGTCGCGGCACCACCGTCCAGCGCCAGGGGTAGCCGGAGCCGGGGCGTCCCGCGAAGACCGGCAGCGGCACCGGGAAGGGGAGACGCTGGGCGAGCCGCGGCAGGAAGGTGATCTCGTGCTCGATCAGGACGGCTGATGCCTGGCGCCGGGGGAGCCGCACCAGGAGGTCGGGACCGACCGCGAACAGGTCGTTGTCCCAGCCGTGCGCGAAGGCCTCGACGTGGGGGTCGGCGTGGTGCGGACACTGCTCGGCGAGGAGCCGGGACACCAGCGCGGCGTCGATGCGGACCTCTGCTGCGGGAATCTCGGCCACCGCGACAGGGTAGCCTTGCGGGGCGATGTTGGTAGCCAGAGAAGTCGAAGTCCGGGCGGGAGCCCAGCTGCTGCTGACCCCGGCGTCATTCCAGGTGGCTCCCGGCGACAAGATCGGCCTGGTCGGCCGCAACGGTGCGGGCAAGACCACCCTGACTCGCATTCTCGCCGGGGAATCGCTTCCCGCCAGCGGCCTCGTCACCCGAACTGGACAGATCGGCTACCTGCCGCAGGACCCGCGCACCGGTGACGTCACCCAGCTCGCGAAGGACCGGATTCTCTCCGCCCGCGGGCTCGACCAGATCCTCCGGCGGCTGAACGCCCACACCCTGTCGATGTCCGAATCGGTCGGCGAGGCGCAGGAGAAGGCAATGGCCTCCTACTCCCGAGCCGAGGAGGAACTCGCTGCCGCCGGCGGCTATGCCGCCGATGCGGAGGCTGCCCGGATCGCTGCCAACCTCGGCCTGCCCGACCGGGTGCTGCACCAGCAGATCGGGACCCTGTCCGGCGGTCAGCGCCGCCGTGTCGAACTCGCCCGCATCCTGTTCTCCGGCGCGGACAACCTGCTGCTGGACGAGCCGACCAACCACCTTGACGCCGACTCGATCGTCTGGCTTCGGAGCTTCCTCGCTGCCTACGCCGGCGGCCTGATGGTGATCTCCCACGATGTCGGCCTGCTCGAGGCCACCGTGAACAAGGTGTTCCACCTCGACGCGAACCGCGCGGAGCTTGACGTCTACGCCATGGACTGGAAGCGGTACCTGCTGCAGCGCGAGACCGACCAGAAGCGCCGCAAGCGTGAGCGGGCCAATGCCGAGCGCAAGGCAGAGACCCTGATGGCGCAGGCGGACAAGATGCGGGCGAAGGCAACGAAGGCCGTCGCAGCGCAGAACATGGCAAAGCGTGCCCAGAAGCTGCTCTCTGGCCTCGAGGAGACCCGGGCTGCCGACAAGGTGGCGCGGATCCGCCTGCCCAAGCCCGCACCCAGCGGCAAGACCCCACTGACGGCCAAGGAGCTGAGCAAGTCCTACGGTTCGCTGGAGGTCTTCACCGACGTCGACCTCGCGATCGACCGCGGGTCGAAGGTCGTCGTCCTCGGACTCAACGGTGCAGGCAAGACGACGCTGCTGCGGATCCTCGCCGGTATCGAGTCCTCGGACACCGGCAAGGTGCTCCCCGGCCACGGCCTGCGGCTGGGCTACTACGCCCAGGAGCACGAGACCCTTGACGTGTCACGCACCGTGCTGGAGAACATGGTCACGGCCTCGCCGGAGCTGAACGAGACGGAGGTGCGCAAGATCCTCGGCTCGTTCCTGTTCAGCGGCGACGACGTGCAGAAGCCGGCGCGCGTCCTGTCCGGCGGTGAGAAGACCCGACTTGCCCTCGCGATGCTGGTGGTCTCCGCCGCCAACGTGCTGCTGTTGGACGAGCCCACCAACAACCTTGACCCGGCATCACGTGGCGAGGTGCTGAACGCCCTGCGCGACTACGAGGGTGCTGTCGTTCTCGTCACCCACGACGAGGGCGCCGTGCACGCCCTCGAACCCGACCGGGTGCTGCTGCTGCCCGACGGCGACGAGGATCACTGGAACCCCGACTACGCGGACCTGGTCAGCCTCGCCTGACGCAGCAACGCTGCACATCCAGTCCTGCGTCCGTGTTCGGCGGGTAGGTCACATGCCGATCAGGACGCGGCCGCGGACGGCATCGTGGACGGCCGAAACCGCCCGATCGACGTCCGAATCGGTGTTGTAGACCGCGAAGCTCAGCCGGCAGCTGGCTGGCGGGTCGAGGCCGAGGTCGTGATGAGCCAGTGTTGCGCAGTGGCAGCCGGCGCGGGACTCGACCCCGCGGGCGTTGAGGGCTTCGGCGAGAGCGAATGGCGACATTCCCGCGACGTTGAACGCGACCAGCGGTGCGCGCTCGATGCCGCTGTGCGGACCGAAGATGCGGATGCCTGGAACCGTCGACAGTTCAGCGATCGCTGCGTCGGTGAGCCGTGCGCTGTGCTCAGCGATCCGGGTGACCGCTGAGGTCACAGCCGCCCGGGGGAGCGGGTCCTCCGTGCCGAAGAGCCGGGGTGCGGTCGGGTCCGCCAGGTCGGCGACGAACCGGAGGGTCTGCGCACTCGCGATCACCCCGAGGACGTTCGGCGTCCCCGCGGAGAACTTCCACGGCAGCCCGTTGTAACCGACCGCATCCGGCGTCACCTGCCCGTCGGCGATCATGTCGCCGCCATAGAGGAACGGGAGTGACCATGCCCGGATCGACTCCTTGGCGTAGAGCACACCCACCCCGAACGGGGCGAACAGCTTGTGGAAGGAAAACGCCAGGTAATCGGCATCGAGCGCCTGGACGTCAACCGCGGTGGTGGGGACGAGTTGTGCCCCGTCGACCAGCAGGAGCGAGCGGGACTCGCCCCACGGCTGGAGATACCCACTGGCATCGGCGATGGCGCGTACCGCTGCCAACGGTGGCTTCGTCCCGAGGAAGTTGGACGCGCCGGTGCACGCGACCAGCTTCGTCCGGTCGTCGACCAGCGAGCCGAGGTGGTCCAGGTCGAGTTCGCCGGTGTCGTGGTGGAACCTCGCCAGCCGGCACTCGACCCGCACGCCGAAACGGGGCAGGATCTCGCGACACAGTCCGTACCACGGCACGTAGTTCGAGTTGTGCTCCATAAGGGTCGTCACCACATTGTCGCCGTCCCGGAACTCCGTCAGCAGCGTGTACATCACCGAGTTGATCGCCTCGGTGGTGTTGCGATGCACCGAAATCGTCCCTCGCCCGGACGCGCCCAGCCACGCCGCGATCGTGTCGTAAGCCGCCTCGAACCGCTCGGTGGTGGCTCGTGAAGCGTCCGACTGGCCACGATGGACGTTCTCGTAGGTCCGCACCAAGTCGCGGTAGAGCTCAAGCACCGGCACCGGTGGCTGGGTACTCGCAGCGTTGTTGGTGACCACCCGGTCGCCGAAGTCGAACAGCGACCGGATGCCGTCGATATCGAGACTGTTGGAACTCATGCCAGCTCCCGTCGCTTCCATCCTGCCTGTGTATGGGGAGTCTGGAAACGTGGCTCTGATACCTAGAGCAGGTTGCAGGCCTCGGTCAGGACGCTGCGCAGCATGCCGCCGATCTCGGCGAACTCCGGCTCACCGATGGTCAGCGGGGGAGCGAGCTGGATGACGGGATCGCCCCGGTCGTCCGCGCGGCAGTAGAGCCCCGCCTCGAACAGTGCCTTGGAGAGGAAGCCCCGCAGCAGGCGCTCGGATTCGGCCTCGTCGAAGCTCTCCCTCGTCGCCTTGTCCTTGACCAGTTCGATGCCGTAGAAGTAGCCGGCGCCGCGAACGTCACCGACGATCGGCAGGTCGCGGAGGCCGTCCAGCTCTGCCCGGAACGCCGGCGCGAGGGTCGCGACCCGCTGGTTCAGGCCCTCGGCCTCGATCAGGTCGAGGTTGGCCAGCGCTACCGCAGCCGAAACCGGGTGCCCGCCGAACGTGAAGCCGTGCGCGAACGACGTTGTTCCGTGCCGGAACGGCTCGAAGAGGCGCTCGGACGCGATCATCGCCCCGATCGGGGCGTAACCGCTGCTCATCCCCTTGGCGCAGGTGATGATGTCGGGCACGTAGTCGAAGTCGTCGCAGGCGAACATCGAACCGATTCGGCCGAACGCGCAGATGGTCTCGTCGGAGACCAACAGCACGTCGTATTCATCACAGATCTGCCGGACGCGCTCGAAGTAGCCCGGGGGCGGCGGGAAACAGCCGCCCGAGTTCTGGACGGGTTCGAGGAAGACCGCGGCGACGGTGTCGGCGCCCTCGAACTCGATGGCCTCAGCGATCCGGTTGGCCGCCCACTGGCCGAAGGCGTACTCGTCGGCCCGCAGGTGTTCTGGTGCACGGTAGAAGCCGGTGTGCGGCACCTTGATCGCTCCCGGCACCAGCGGCTCGAACGGCGCCTTGGCCGAAGGGATGCCGGTGATCGACAGCGCTCCGTGCGGCGTGCCGTGGTAGGCGACTGCTCGGGAGATGACCTTCGTCTTGTTGGGGCGTCCGGTGAGCTTGAAGTACTGCTTGGCCAGCTTCCAGGCCGACTCGACGGCCTCGCCGCCACCGGTGGTGAAGAACACGCGGTTCAGGTCACCCGGCGCGTAGCCGGCGAGGCGCTCGGCAAGCTCGATGGCAGCCGGGTGGGCGTAGCTCCACAGGGGGAAGTAGGCCAGTTCCGAGGCCTGCTTCGCCGCAGCCTCCGCCAGTTCGGTGCGCCCGTGCCCCACCTGGACGGTGAACAGACCGGAGAGGCCGTCGAAGTAGGAGCGACCCGCATCGTCCCAGATCCGGTGGCCCTTGCCGCGGACGATGATCGGGACGTCCGCCCCCAGGCCGCCGGAGTCGGTCGACTCATACACCGAGTGGCGGGTGAAGTGACCCCACAGGTGGTCGCGGGCTGCCTGTGCCAGCGGGGTGCCGTTGCGCGTCGTGGTGGTCGGAGAGGTATCGATGCTCATCTGGTGCCCCAGTCGTAGTGCTGTTTGTTGAGTTTCAGGTAGACGAAGGTCTCGGTGTGGGTGACCTCGGGGATGGTCCGGATCTGGGTCATCAGCACGTCGAGGAGTTCCGCGTCGCCTTCGCAGACCACTTCCACCAGCAGGTCGAAGCTGCCGGCGGTAGTGACCACGTAGTCGATCTGAGGGATCTCGCAGAGCTTGTCGGCGACCGGGCCCACGTCACCCTGGGTCTTTATCCCGATCATGGCCTGCCGGGTGAAGCCGACGACCAGCGGGTCGGTGACGGCCACGATCTGCATCACGCCGGTGTCGATGAGCCGTTGCACCCGTTGCCGCACAGCGCCCTCTGACAAGCCCACTTCCGCAGCGATGCTCACGAACGGCCTGCGCCCATCGCGCTGCAGGAGCTCGATGATCTTCTTGCCGACGGCATCAGCCAGCGCCGGGCGGACGTTCGCCGCGGGCGCCTGGTCGGCAGCTGGGCCGCCACGCTGTTGTGCCATGACGAAGATCCTGCCCTACGATTGTCGCAGTTGGCAAACCTATCGCCTACGGTATTCGTGGTAACCACCGTGTAACAAATGCGGATTATGTTGATTGTCGTCAGAGGATATCTTCGCTCCACGAGTGGGGGATGGTCCGTGGGGTTCTGGAGAGGGCGACCGATGACCGAGGTGAGCAGCGTGCGGAATTTCGTAGCGGGCGAATACGTGGAGCCGTCCACGGACGCGTTCGGCGAGGTCGTCGACCCGTCCACGGCGCAGGTGATCGCCCGCGCACCGATCTCCGGCGCCGCAGAGGTGGACGCGGCCTATGCCGCGGCCGATACCGCCTTCCGCGCCACCTGGGGACGCACCACTCCCGCAGAGCGCCAACTGGCACTGCTGAAGCTCGCCGATGCCATCGAGGCCCGGGCAGACGAGTTCGTCGCCCTGGAGTCACAGCAGACCGGCAAGCCGCTCGCGTTGACAGCGTCGGAGGAACTGCCGCCGATGGTCGACCAGTTGCGCTTCTTCGCCGGCGCAGCCCGTGTGCTCGAGGGCAGGGCCGCGGCCGAGTACATGACTGGCCACACGTCCTGGATCCGGCGCGAGCCGATCGGGGTCGTCGGCCAGGTGACTCCCTGGAACTACCCGATGATGATGGCGGCGTGGAAGATCGGACCCGCCCTCGCCGCGGGCAACACGATCGTCCTCAAGCCCGCAGAGTCGACGCCGCTGACCACCCTGCTGCTCGCAGAGGTGGCGGCTGAGTTCCTGCCACCGGGCACCCTGAACGTCATCACGGGGGACCGGGAGACCGGGCGCCTGCTGGTCGAGCACCGGACGCCCGCGCTGGTGGCCATCACCGGTTCGGTGCGGGCCGGCGCCGAGGTCGCAGCGAGCGCAGCCTCGTCGCTGAAGCGTGTGCACCTCGAACTGGGCGGCAAGGCCCCGTGCATCGTCTTCGACGACGCCGATATCGAAGCAGCCGTCGAGGGCCTCGGCATCGCCGGGTTCTTCAACGCCGGCCAGGACTGCACGGCGGCAACGCGCCTGCTGGTCCACGAACGCATCCACGACGATTTCGCCGCAGCCCTCGCCGAGTTCGCCACCCGACAGGTGGTCGGCCCTCCTGAGACCGACGGCGCGGACTTCGGCCCGGTGAACAACGCAGGCCAGCTCGCCCGCGTGGCCGGGTTCATCGACCGGCTGCCGGATCACGCCCACCTCGCAGCTGGCGGGCAACGCCTTTCGGCGCTCGGGGAGGGCTACTTCTACGCCCCAACGGTCATCTCCGGGCTGAGGCAGGATGACGAGGCGATCCAGTCCGAGATCTTCGGCCCCGTCATCACCATCCAGTCCTTCAGCGACGAGCAGCAGGCGCTCACCTGGGCCAATGGGGTCGACTTCGGACTGGCCTCCAGCGTCTGGACGAAGGACTTCGGCCGCGCGATGCGAGTGAGCAAGGAACTCGACTTCGGCTGTGTCTGGATCAACACCCACATCCCGCTGGTCGCAGAGATGCCGCACGGTGGCTTCAAGCGCAGCGGGTACGGCAAGGACCTGTCGATGTACGGGTTCGAGGACTACACGCGCATCAAACACGTCATGGCCAACATCGAATCCTGAACCTGACCAACACTGAGGAGGCGGTATGTCCGATCGGCAGCTACCCGAGCCGAGTCCATTCACCACGGCGATCGTCCGGGGGGCACTGACCCGGCGGACGGCGCTCACCGGCTTCGCCGGGCTGGCAGGCGCTGGACTTCTCGCCGCCTGTGGCTCGCCGGGACGCAACGCGTCCGCCTCGGGTTCTGCCAGTCAGGCACCGAAGGCCGCAACCACGGACCTCTCCGACACCGACAAGCTGGTGAACTGGTCGAACTGGCCGGAGTACATCGACGTGGACGATGCGGGAAAGCACCCGAGCATCGAAGCCTTCACCAAGGCGAGCGGCGTCAAGGTCAACTACAACGAGGACTACAACGACAACGACGAGTTCTTCGCCAAGGTGCGGCCGCTGCTGGAGGCGGGCCGGGACACCGGACGTGACACCTGGGTGAGCACCGACTGGATGGTGGCCCGCCTGATCCGGCTCGGCTACGTGCAGGAGCTCGACTACGCCAACATTCCCAACCTCACCAACCTTGAGCCGTCGCTCAAGGACGCACCCTTCGACCCCGGACGGGTCTATTCGCTGCCCTGGCAGATCGGTTTCGTCGGCATCGCCTTCAACCCCAAGGCGACCGGGGGACGCAAGGTCACCTCGGTCGACCAGCTGCTGCACGATCCCGCACTGAAGGGCAAGGTGACGATGCTCACCGAGATGCGCGACACCGTCGGCCTCGTCCTGATCGAGCAGGGAAAGAACCTCGGCACCGTCACGGCCGAGGACTTCACTGCTGCACTCGCCGTGATCCAGGCTGCGAAGGACGCCGGTCAGATCAAGGGCTTCACCGGCAACGAGTACACCAAGCCACTGGCCTCCGGCGACACGGCGGCGTGCGTGGCCTGGACCGGTGACGTCGTGCAGCTGCGGGCGGACAACCCCGAGCTGGGCTACGCACTGGGGGCCAACGGCATCCCGATGTTCTCGGACAACTTCGTGATCCCGAACCTTGCCAAGCACAAGTTGAACGCGGAGAAGCTGATCAACTACTACTACGACCCCACGGTGATGGCCGACGTGACCGACTACGTCAACTACATCTCTCCGGTCGCCGGTGCCAAGGAGATCCTGATCAAGAACGACCCCGACGTGGCCAACAACGAGCTGATCTTCCCCAGCCAGGAGGTACTGGCGAAGACCCAGACCTTCCGTGGCCTGACTGCCGAGGAGGAGACCTCGTTCAACCGGCAGTTCCAGACCGTCGTGACGGGCTGACGATGGCGACGACGCGGGCCACTCCGGGGAACCTCGAGCTGGTCCGGCTGACCCGCCACTTCGACGACTTCATCGCCGTCGACGGTATCGACCTGGTCGTGCCGGGCGGGTCGTTCTTCGCGCTGCTCGGGCCGTCCGGCTGCGGCAAGACGACCACGCTCAGGATGCTCGCCGGCCTGGAGGAGCCGACCTCCGGCCAGATCCTCCTTGGCAGAGAGGACATCACCGGCACCCGCGCCTACCAGCGCAAGGTGAACACCGTCTTCCAGAGCTACGCCCTCTTCCCCCACCTGAGCGTGCTCGACAACGTGGGGTTCGGGCTGCGCCAGCGAAAGATCGGCGACTGGCAGCGGCGCGCCATGGAGGCACTCGAGCTGGTGAAGCTCGCCGACCGCGCGAAGCAGCGTCCGCGCCAGCTCTCCGGGGGCATGCAACAGCGGGTCGCCCTGGCCCGTGCCATCGTCAACGAACCCGATGTCCTGCTGCTCGACGAGCCGCTCGGTGCGCTCGACCTCAAGCTGCGCCGCGAGATGCAGATCGAGCTCAAGCGCATCCAGCAGGAGGTGGGGATCACCTTCATCCACGTCACCCACGACCAGGAGGAGGCCATGACCATGGCCGACACCGTCGCGGTGATGCGGGCCGGGCGCCTCGAACAGATCGGCGCTCCCGCCGACCTCTACGACCACCCGGCGACGACCTTCGTCGCCAACTTCCTTGGCCAGTCCAACCTGCTGCCGCTGGAGGGGCTCAGCGATCCGGGCGGGGAGTACATCACGGCCCACGCCTACGGCAACGGGCTGGTGGTGGAGCGTGCCCAGTTGCCGTCGGGGATGGTGCTCACCTCCCAGGCGACCACTGTCGACAAGCCGGTGCACCTCGGCATCCGCCCGGAGAAGCTCCGGATCCTCTCACCGAGCGATCCGGCAAGCGCGAACCGGCTGGGCGGCTGGGTGATCGACGCCTCTTTCAACGGAGTGGCAACCACCTACCTCGTGGCGATGCCGTGGGGCCAGGAGCTCACCGTCACGCGTCCCAACGACGGCTCGCCGCGGGCGCAGAGGGGTGACGAGGTGACGCTGGGGTGGGACCCCAACCAGGCGTTCGTCCTTGCTGAGGCGGACTGATGGCGGTCCTGACACAGGCGGCGGTGGGCGGGGGAGCCCTGGTGTCGCGCCCCCGACGGCGCGGTGGCCTGGTGCCACTCCTGCTGCTCGCCCCGGCCCTGATCTGGCTGCTGGTCTTCTTCGTCGTGCCGACCATCTCGCTGGCGTCCCAGTCGCTGCAGACCGGCGACATCGACAACGGTTTCACGCTCACCTGGAACTTCGCGATCTATGCAGAGGCCATGGCGCGGTACTGGCCACAGTTCCTCCGCTCGATCATCTATGCCGCCTCGGCAACGTTCGGTACGCTCGTGCTCGGCTACCCGCTCGCCTGGTTCATCGCCCACCGCTCCGGGCGCTGGAAGAACCTGCTGCTGGTGCTGGTGGTTGCGCCGTTCTTCACCAACTTCCTGATCCGGACGCTGGCCTGGCAGATCATCCTCACCGACAACG
>JBBRIY010000047.1:0-11584 GCA_038220215.1 Propionibacteriales bacterium | reverse complement strand
CGTCACCTTCGACCCTGCCTCAAGTCTGCAGCAACGCGTCCTGCTGCCGGCCGCTGCGGACGAGTCGCAGGGGGTGGAGGACGCTCGCTTCGTCCGGTTCACCGACGACGACGGACGGGTCGACTACCGCGCCACCTACACCGCCTACGACGGAGCCCAGATTTGCAACCGGCTCCTGATCAGCCCCGATCTGCAGACATTCACCTCCCGGCCGCTCAGCGGACCTGGCGCCCGCAACAAGGGCATGGCGCTGTTCCCCCGCCGGGTGGGTGGTCAGTTCATGGCCCTCAGCCGCGCCGACGGGATGACCATTGGCATTACGACAGCCACTCACGGGTACGTCTGGCAGGACCCGGTCAGTATCGAGAGCCCGGTCCTGCCGTGGCAGATCCTGCAGGTGGGCAATGCCAGCCCACCGCTGGAAACCAGCCATGGCTGGCTTGTCGTGACGCACGGTGTAGGGCTGATGCGCACCTACAGCCTGGGGGCGATCCTGCTGGACCTCGATGATCCGACAAAGGTGCTGGCAAAGCTGGAGCGGCCGCTGCTGCCACCAGAGATTCATGGTGGCTACGTACCGAACGTAGTGTTCTCCTGCGGCGCGATCATCCAGGGGGGCCGGCTGTTCATCCCGTACGGGATCGGTGACTCGCGAATCTCGGTCGCCTCGCTCGCTGTCGAGGAGCTCATCGCCGAGATGACCCGATCCGCCTAGGCGAGCAGCTTCCGGTAGGCCGAAACATACTGCGCCACCATCCGCGCCACCCCGAACCGTGCCAAGGCGCGTTCCCTGACCGCGGAGCGATCCAGCCTCGTGGCCTGGGCGACCGCGGCGACAGCCGTTGGCACGTCTGCGGCCAGGTAGCCGGTGACGCCCTCGTCGACCACGGCAGGCATGGATCCCCTGCGGTAGGCCACCACCGGGGTACCGCACGCCATCGCCTCCACAACGGCGAGCCCGAACGGTTCGTCGAAGCCAATCGGGTGCAGGAGCGCTGCCGCCCCGCCGAGCACCCGGGCGCGATCGGCAGGCCCGATCGAGCCGAGGTAGGTGACGTGCTGGTCATCCAGGTGCGGAGCCACCTGTTCGTCGAAGTAGTCCTGGTCCTGGACGGGCCCACAGATCACGAGTGGGCGCCCGGCAATCCGCGCGATCTCGATGGCCGTTGCCGTGCCCTTGTCGCGGTGGATGCGGCCGAAGGCAACCAGGCCAGGGCCGCCCGGACCCTGCGGCAGTTCACCGAAGTCGATTCCGTGGTGGATGGTGGCCAGGTAATCCAGGCTGGGCGAGCGGTCCGAGTCGGAGATCGAGATGAACGCCGACCGGGAATGCTGGTAGGCCGGGAGGATGGCCGGTCCGGAGAAACCGTGGATGGTGGTCAGCAGTGGCGCATTGCACAGGCGGTCGAACGCCAGGGGCAGCCAGTCCAGCTGGTTGTGGACCAGGTCGAACTCCCCCGAGCGCTCGAGGGCATGGGCCACGTGCAGAGCCTCCCAGATCCGGCCGTCCAGCTCGGGGTCGGTGGCATAGCCGTGCGGGCACACCCCGTCGAGCTCCGCAGCGGTGACGGAGTCGAGGGTGGCGAACAGTGTCACGTCCACGCCTGCGACGACAAGGCCTTCGGTGAGGAGGCTGGTGACGCGCTCCCAGGGTCCGTAATGCTCCGGTGGTGTCCGCCAGGCGATCGGGCCCAACATTGCGATGCGCATGTTCCTCCTGCGCTTCAGGCTACGCCCGTGGGTTCACTGCTCCCGGCGCGCGACCGGTCGTGGTGTAGTTGACCCATCCAGTGGTGCGGGAAAACCGCACGAACTGCGAAGAAAGGGACATTGATGAAGATCACCGACAACGGCCCGCAGCCCAACGCCTTCGACCTGGAGACCGCGACAAGGGAGAATGCCAACTACCGCACGGTCGCCTGGACCGGGAAGTACCTGCAGGTCACGCTGATGTCGATCCCGCCGGGCTCCTCGATCGGACTGGAGGCCCATCCGGAAACCGACCAGTTCCTCCGGCTGGACGCCGGCCAGGGGCGCGTGACGATGGGTCCCACGCGGGACAACCTCAACTTCCAGCTCGATGTGAGCGACGGCTGGAGCGTGCAGGTGCCGGCAGGCACCTGGCATGACGTGATCAACACCGGCAGCGCGGACATGCGGCTCTACGTCGTCTACGCCCCGGTGCACCACACGCCCGGCATCGTGCAGGAGACCGCTGAGGACGCCGAACGTGACGAGGAGTCCGGGCGCGACACCCCGCCCCCGTGGTCAGTGCAGCCGCAACACAGCGAGCCGGACGAGAAGGCCTGAAGGGAAGCGGTTTCGCCGGCGTGCACGCTGGGCAAGGGTTCTGGCATGACTGATCAACCCAACGACCTCGACAAGCTGCGCGAGCTTGTCCGCCCCAACGACATCGGAATGCTGGCAACGCTCGACAGCGACGGCCAGCTGGAGGCGCGCCCGATGGCCCTGCAGGACTTCGACGACGCCGGACGGCTCTGGTTCTTCACCGAGTTCCAGGCACCCAAGGCAGACCAGGTCTTCTCCGACCCACGCGCCCTGGTGACCTTCAGTGGCAAGAACCACGTGTCGATCCAGGGCACGGCCACGGTGGTGCAGGACCCGGAGCGCCAGACCCACCTCTGGAACAAGGGCGTGGAGGCCTGGCTGCAGTGCGAGCCGACCGACGCCAAGGTTGCGCTCCTTGTCGTCGAGGCGGACGGCGCCGAGTACTGGGAGACCCCTGGCTTCGCCTCGGGTCTCCTGGCCATCGTCACCGCCGCCGTGAAGGGCGACGCCCCTGACATCGGCACGAATGAGAAGGTCGACCTCTAGCCGCCTGTCCGCTCAGCGCGTGGTCAGTACCACCACGCCCTGGGCGGGCACCCGCACGCTGCCACCGGCAGCGACCACGCCGGCCGAGACGAGCCGCCCCCGCGCGTCGTAGGTGCGCAGGCTCGCCGCACGTTCGGTCCGGTAGAACTGACGCCCTGCAACGCTGAACAGGAGCGTCACCGTGCGCTCCCCGCCGAAGGTCGCCGTGCTCAGCGCCGGACGCAGCAGGAGGGCGTCGAGATCTGCAGCCCCCCGAGTCGTCCTCACCGTCACAGCCGAGTTACCGGGGACCTGCCGCGGCAGGAGTTGCGGCAGGAGCGCGCCGGGAATGGCGGTGATGCCCTGTTTCCCCACACGATGCGTGAGCATGCCGAGAGTCTTTTTCCCCTGCGTCCAGCGAGTGCGGGCCGTGCCCCGCTGTGGCTGCCAGGTCACTGGTTCAACCAGCGTCTGCCGGGCTGTTCCGCCGAGCGCGATCGTGGCTTGTTGCCCTGCTTCCAGGTGCAGGTAGGCTCCGCCGCTCCAGGACGACTCCCCCGTCCACGCGGACGCCGGGGAGCGGACCGAGCCAGTGCTCTGACCGGCGTCCTCCGCCTCGACCGTCCGCAGGCCGTCTCGGATCGGCGCGCCGTGCAGGCTTGTCGCCAGCGCCCGCAGGCGCGGGTGGGCGTCGAGCGCCAGCGCTGTCAGCAGACCATGGATTGTGGATTCTGCGCCGCTGTTGCGGTTGATCCGGCCATCGGCCTCGAGCCCGTCGAAGGTCACCCCAGTGGCCGGTGAGTACATCGCAACGCCGGCTCGGTTGGCCCCGAAGAACCAGGATGCATGCAGGGCCGCCAGGGTGCCCGCCACGTCCGTCCCGGTGGTGTCCGCGACAGCCAGGAGCGACTGCACCCGCGAATCGACGCCGTAGGCGATCTGCACGGTCTCTACCGGAGTGGGGAGCCAGCCGTTGTCGGCGCCGTTGCCGGTCAGCAGGGTCGGGTCGAAGCTCAGGGCCTCCGCCACCGCCGGCTGGGCGAGGCCCCGACGATCCAGGGTCGCTGCGGCCCGGGCGAGGGCTGCGCCGGTCTGGGAGGCCCAGGCGTGCCATAGCGAGCGGGACTGGGTCCAGGGGAGGATCGCGTCGTACGGCCACTGCTGGCGACTGCCGGAGGACAGGTCGGCAATACCCTCGGCGAACCGGCGGAGCGCGCGTCGCGCACGGCTGTCACCGGGAGCGACCTTTTCGTAGGCGGCGAGACCGAGGACGGCCTCAGCGGTGGCGTCAGCCCCGTCGACGATCAGCCAGGCCGGTACCCGCCGTCCGTCCGCGACATCGAATCTTCCGTAGGAGGACAGCACATCGCGTTCGAGCGCCCCCACCGAGAGCTGGATCCGCCGCTGCAGGAAGGCTGCGAACGCCGGGTCGGACTTTCGGAACGCGGCGTAACCCTCGCCGAAGGCCCACAGGCTCCTGGCCTGCCAGTAGCTCGGTCCGGAGTCGGACGGGTCAGGAAGCTCGACCGGCTCTGCGCTGGGGTTCAGGGTGCCGTCGCTTTGGATCCACAAGACGGTGCGACCACGATTGGTCCCGCTGTCGGTCTGCAGGTACGCGACCGAGCGAAGGAGTTCGTAGGCCTTGGTGCGGCTCCCGGCACTACCGGTCTGGCGCCAGTGACGCAGGTAGACCACCGCTGCCCGTGCGATGTCGTCGGCATTGAACGCGCCCTGGCCGTAGTGCCCGGTGGCCGGGTCGAGGGGCCCGCCGCCCACCCGGGCGAACTGGCCGTTGTCGCGGGCGTCCGCGTAGGTCCACGGCATCAGGAGCACCGGCTGGCTCCCGAGCCGGTAGGTGTCATGGCCCGCCACGGCAACCGGGTGCACCTCGTCGAGCAGGAAGTCCAGGTGGCTGAGGTTCGTCAGCGTGGTGGGCGCAGCCGTCGCCGTTTGTGGGGCGATGAACCCGGTCGCGGTGAGGGCGATCATCAGCAACAGCGCTGCGAGCCGGCGGGGAACGGTCATGTCAACTCCTGACAAGTCGGGCGACCCCGATGGTGGAGTCGGCCATGCCGTAGAAAACGAACTGGTTGCCATCGATTTCGACGATGGCTGTGGGGAAGACGACGTTCGGCACCGTGCCAGACAGTTCGTCCGCCGTCTCCGCCTGCAGCAGCGGCTCGGCCGACCGGCTGATGACGAGCCACGGCTGCTCGGCATCCAGGATCATGCCGCCGGCGGCGTAGTGGACGTGCTGCTGCTGGTCGGTGCCCGGATCGATCCGTCCGGTGACCCCGTGGTGCAGGAGCAGCCAGCCCTCCGGCACCCGGACCGGCGGGGGGCCCCCGCCGATCTTGAGGTCCTCCCAGTCGTACTCGGGCCCGGCGACGAACCGGTGCCAACGCCAGTGGGCCAGCGCCGAAAGGTCCTCGTTTGCCGCTGCGACCGGAACGAAGCTCATCCACATCGCCTGGTGCCCGGCATGCCCTGACGGCGGGATGTCACCGGGCAGGTCGCTGATCGAGGTGTCCGGATTGAGCACACCCATTGGGCGGTGCATCACGGCGAAGCTCAGCTCACCGTCCGGAGCGGTTACCGGCTCGGGCAGGAAGACGGCGTCCTTGTTGTGGTACAGGTTCAGGTCGACTTCGGAGCCGGCGTCCCACCGGTAGGTGACCGGCCCCAGCCGCTGCCACTCGAGCAGGTCTGTGGAGGTCGCGATCGCCGTCCGCGGCCCCGTTGGGCCGTACGCGACGTAGGTCATGACGTGTTGGCCAAGTGCCGGGATCCAGGTGACGCGCGGGTCCTCCACGCCGGCGTTCAACGGGCCGTGTTCCCAGGACATCGTCGGCTCGAGCACCACCCCGAGCCGGGTGACGCCCGCCGGACGCCCGCCGTCCAGCCTGATGCGGGCGAGGCCGATGCGGGAGACGTTCCCGGCAGCGACCAGCCGCGGCAGCAGGTACAGCTCGCCGCCGAACCAGCCCGCCGCGGGGTTGAGCACCCCTTCGGCCTCGAGGGGGTCACCGGCGTCGGGTGCCATCAGCAGCCCTTCGCGCTCCAGGCGGTAGGGAAACCGCTGGGTGCTCACCCCTTCACCCCGGCACCAAGGTCACTGGCCACGAAATACCGCTGGAAGACCACGAACAGCACCACCACCGGCGCGGCCAGCACGACGGCTCCCGCGAGCAGCGTGCCGAACGGGTTGGCTGTGGAGTTGGCCACGTTGCTGATGAAGTTGGCCAGAGAAACTGCCAGCGGCTGCATCGAGGCCTGCTTGGTCACCAGGAACGGCCACAGGAACTCGTTCCAGGGTCCGATGAAGGTGATCAGGATCACCGTCACCAGGGCGGGCCTGATCAGGGGCAGTGCCACTCGCGTCAGGACTTGCCACTCCGAGGCGCCGTCGATGCGGGCGGCTTCGAACATGGCCTTCGGCAGTTGCAGGAAGTACTGGCGGAAGATGATCACCGCAGTGGAATTGATCAGGAACGGCAGCATGATGCCCAGGTAGTTGTCGGCCAGCCCGTAGTCCCGCGCGATCATCACATACAACGGCACCATCAACAGCTGAAACGGCACCACCTGGACGAGCAGCGCCAGAGCGAAGACCGCTCCCCGGCCCCGCCACTCGAGCACGGCGAGCGCGTAGCCGACCAGGGCACCGAAGAAGGTCGTGCCGATGATCACGCCGGCGGCGAAGATCCCGGAGTTGGCGATCCCCTGCAGCAGATTCACCCGGGCGTTGATGTCGCCGTAGTTGTCCAGGGTCAGGTTCGCCGGATTCGGGATGATGCCGGCCAGCGACTGGTTCGGCGCGCGCTGCAAAGAACCGATCACCATGTAGTAGAAGGGGAACAGGAACAGGAGCGCGCCAAGTCCCAGCACCGCGCCGCGCAGCCAGACGATTGCCTTGCCCATCAGTCCCGCTCCCTTCCGAGCCAGTTCTGCAGGTAGGCGATCACCAGCGTGAGCAGCACCAGCACCACGCCGATCGCGGATGCATAGTCCGGCTTCCCCTGCTGGATTCCCTGCTGGTACATGATCAGCACCGGCGACGTCGAGGCGCCGTTCGGGCCTCCGCCACCGGTGAGCAGGTACGGCTCGGTGAACAGGTTGGCACCGGTGACGGTCGCCAGCAGCAGCACGAGCACGGTGGCCGGCCGGACCCCCGGAACAGTTACGTTCCAGAACGCCTGCCACCGGCTGGCGCCGTCAGTGGCGGCGGCCTCGTAAAGCTCCTTGCCGACGTTCTGCAGTGCCGCAAGGTACAGCAGGATGTAGAAGCCCAGCTGCTTCCAGGTGACGAAGAGCGCAATGCTCGGCATGGCCAGCTGCTCGTTCACGAGCCAGGATGGGGACGGTGCCAGCGGTCCCAGCAGCTGGTTGACGATGCCGGTGTTGCTGAACAGGAACAGCCAGACCCCAACCAGGGCAACGCTGGCTGTCAGGTACGGCAGGTAGTAGGACACCCGCAGGAACGCCCGGGCGTGGACCGCTTGGTTCAGCAGCGTGGCCAGCACCAGCGACATCAGCACCGTGAGCGGCACGTTGATCGCCAGGAAGACCAGCACGTTGAAGAACGACCGGCGCACCGCCGGGTCGGTGAGCGCCTGGACGTAGTTGCTGGCCCCCACGAACGGCCGGTCGACAGTGACGCCGGGCGCGGTGAAGAAGTAGTCGTGCACCGACATGTACACGGCGAAGCCCAGGGGAAACGCGAAGATCACGGCGACGAACACCAGGTACGGTGCACTGAACAACCAGCCCAGCAGCCCTTGCCGCGCACGGTGCCGTCGCGACTCTGAACCCCGCGCTGCTGGGCGCGCTTCCGCTGGAGCGACGGTGGAAGCCATGGCCGTCAAGCCTACTGACCGGCCAGGGAGGTGACCTTTTCGGCGGCCTGATCCAGCGCCTGCTGGAGGTCACCGTCACCGCTCACCACGGCCTTGGTGTAGGCGTCCCGCAGTGCCTGGAGCATTTCGACCGTGTGCGGCCCGCCCGGTACCTCGATCGTCCGTGCAGCCTGGTCGCCGAACTGGGTGTAAGCCGGGTTCTTGCTGAAGAAGTCGGGGTAGGTCTGCTGCAGGTCGACCCGCATCGGCATCTGCCCCGTCTTGTCGAGCAGGTTGCCGTCCTGCTCCTTGCTGGTGGCGAACTTCAGGACGTCCCAGGCGGTCGCCTGGTTCTTGCAGGCGGTGTAGAGGCCAACGTTCTTGGCGTCACCGAAGGTGTAGGTCTCACTGGCCGGCTTGCCGGTCGACGTCGGCACGCTCACCGCTCCCCAGTTGATCTTGCCCTTGTAAGCCGCGATGGCCCAAGGGCCGACGATCGACATCGCACTGACCTCGGTCCCGAAGGCGTCACCCTGTACTGGCTCCCTGCCGGCGAGCCCCTCGTCATAGATGGTCTTCCAGAAGTTGGCCACGGCGAGGCCGGCGGCGTCGTTGAAGGTCGCCTTCTTGTCAACGACGATCTGCTTGCCACCCGATTCGGCGGCGTACAACGGCACGAAGTCGAACAGTGTCTGGAAGAACTCGCTGGTCGGGGCGGGGTTGATGGCGTACTTGGCCGCGCCGGAGGACTTGATCTTGCGGGCAGCGTTCAGGAACTTGTCGTAGGTACTCAGATCGGGATTCTCCGCGTCCAGACCAGCCTTCTTGAACATGTCCTTGTTGTAGAAGATCATCACCGGGTTTGCCTTCCACGGCAGCTGGTAGTAACCGCCGTCATCGGCTTTGTACTGCTGGGCGGCTTCGCCGGTCCTGCCCTCGATGTAGGACGCGCCGTCTGCGAAGGTGGCGAGGTTCACCAGTCCGCCCTGGCGCTGGAACTGGCCGACGGCCGCCGGTGCGGTGTTGAAGACCAGGCACGGCGCGGTGCCGGCAGTGATGGCGGCGCCGATCACCTCTTCGCTGCTCTTGCCGGCCGGGATCTCCTGCCCCTCGATCTTCTCCTCGGGGTGCGCGGCGTTCCAGGCCTCGACCATCGCCTTGCCCCAGGCCAGTTCCTGCTCGTTGTTGGAGTACCAGATCGTGATGGGGCCGCGCGCCGCTGCAGCCGAGTTCTGTGCGCCGGCACCGCCTCCGCCCGAACTGCACCCTGCCAGCACAAGACCGAACCCGACCGCTGCAGCCAGCACCTTTGCCCGACCATTCATGACGCTCTCCTCATCGGTGGGAGGCGCGCCTCTTTGCTCACGTCTCCGTACGACCCGTACCCAGAGGGGGGAGGACTAACCGCGCTCACAGGGAAGGATTGCTGTGGCGCGATCCGATCAGCCCGGGCGCAGCCCGGCGCACCGGGTCGCGATCGTCCCGGCCGACAACTTCACACCCGTGGTGAGGTGGCCGCTGCGGCGTAGGCAACCGCGATCCGCGCGCCGAGGGCAGCGTTGTTCTTCACCAGGGCGATGTTGGCGCGCAGGGATTCCCCGCCGGACAGCTCGACAATCCTGCCCAGCAGGAAGGGTGTGATCGCTGCTCCGGTGATGCCCCGCTCCTCGGCTTCGTGGACCGCGCGCGTGATCAGCAGGCTGATCTCGGCTTCCGGGATCTCGTCCGCGAGCGGGATCGGGTTGGCCACCACAAGGCCGCCGGCGATACCGAGGGACCACTTCGCCCTCATCGTCGCTGCGACCTCGGCCGGCTCCTCCAGGCGAAGGGGCGAGGCGAAGCCGCTGGAGCGGGAGTAGAAGGACGGGAACTCGTCCGAGCCGATGGTGATGACGGGGACGCCGAGGGTCTCCAGCACCTCGAGGGTGCGTCCGATATCGAGCAGGGACTTCACCCCTGCGCTCACGACGGCGACATCGGTGAGGCTGAGTTCGGTGAGGTCGGCGGACACGTCAAGGCTCAGCTCGCCACCGCGGTGCACCCCACCCAGCCCGCCGGTGACGAAGACACGAATGCCGGCCAGGGCTGCGAGCCGCATCGTCGAGGCGACCGTGGTTGCGCCGTGCTCGCCGCGGGCGATGACATGCGGCAGGTCACGAATGCTGACCTTGCGCACGCCGCCGTCGGAGCCGAGCAGGTCGAGCTCTGCGTCGTCGAGTCCGATCCGCGGCACCCCGTGCAGCACTGCCACGGTCGCCGGGACCGCGCCGCCGTCGCGGATGATCTGCTCCACCTCGCGGGCGGTCTGCACATTCTTCGGGTACGGCATGCCGTGGGAGATGATCGTCGACTCGAGCGCGACCACCGGCGTGCCGGAGGCCAGCGCCTGGCGTACCTCGGGAGCGACGGCGAGCATCGGGTGCGGATCGGTCATGGTGTTGCTCCTACGGTGGTCGGGTCGCTGTCCTGGTCAAGGGTGTGGAGCGCCGAGGTGAAGGCGACGCCGAGGTCTGGCGGGACGGTATGGGTGCTGGCGACGGTGAGCGCCGCAGCAAGGTGTCCGCGGCGCGCGGCGGTGGCCGGGGTCTCGCCGCGCAACAGGCCGTACACGAAGCCGGCCGTCATGGCATCCCCCGCCCCGGTCACGTCACGCACCTCTGCGGCGATGGCGTCGAGGGTGACGACTCCGTCGGGACCGGCGAGCACGCTGCCGGCAGCTCCGCGGCTCACCCAGACATGGGTTACTCCGCGGGCGTGCAGTTCTGCTGCTGCAGCGGCGATGCCGTCGGTCGTGTCCGGGACGTCATGACCGACGAGGGCTGCGAGTTCGTCGACATTCGGGGTGATGGCGTGAACCCGCGTCGACGGCGTGAGCAGCGGCGCCATCCGGGCGGCTTTGGCAACACTCACCGGCTCCAGCACCACACGGACGTCCCCGGCGGCGGCAACAGCCAGCGCCCAGGCGGCCACAGCCGCGGGGATGTTGCCGTCGATGACGACGACCCGCGCGCGCCCGATCAGCTCGGCGGAACGGGCGACGTCGGCGACCTCGAGGGAGTCGGTGGCTGCGAAGTCGGAGATGCCGATTACCAGTTCGCCGTCGGCATCGAGAGCTGCGAGGTAACTGCCGGTGGGGTGGGGGCTACCGGCGACCTGGTCGACGTAGACCCCCGCCTCCGACGTCCGGGCGAGAAGGTCGCGCCCGGCGGCATCCGCGCCGACTGCTGCCACCAGGTGCACCCGTCCACCCAGTCGGGCTATGACCTCGGCGATGTTCCGTCCCACTCCGCCGGGGGTGCGGCTCACCGTCCCGGGGTTCGAGGTGTGCAGTCGCGCCGCAGCGAGGCTGCTGGCCTTGATGTCCCAGGCCGCACCGCCGACGACCACCGCCCACGGCTCGCCCCGCAGCACGTAGCCACGGCCGATGACCTCGCCCTTCTGGGTGAGGGAGGACAGCGCGACCGCGACAGCTCCCTTGCTCGTCCCGAGGCTGCGGGCGAGCCCTGCGGCATCCAGCATCGGCTGCGCGCGTAACAGTGCGAGGATCTCCTTCTCGCGAGGACTCAAGGCCACACTCAGGATTATTAGCGATGCTTGATTCTCTTAGCAAGCCCGCGGGGTTGCAGTCCGCGCGGATACTCTCGCTGTCATGTCCGCCACCCCCGCCGGGTCAGAACCGGCTGGCGCCATCGCAGACTGGTGCCTGCGCCACCTCGGTGCGCACCCGGTGCACAGCTTCATCACCTCCGCCCCCGCATCGCAGCTGTGGGGCTTCGAACTCTCAGACGGCACGGTGGTGGCCGTCAAGATGCGGCCGGACTCTGCCCGGATCGCCGCGTGCGACGCCGCCCACCGCCTTGTGCAGGGGCACGGGATCGACTGTCCCACCCTGCTCGCCGGTCCGGAACCGATCGGTGACTCCCCCGGCATGGTGG
>JBBRIY010000046.1:0-11646 GCA_038220215.1 Propionibacteriales bacterium | reverse complement strand
GGTGACCGGTGCGTCGGGTGTGACGCTGGCCTTGGGTGCCTCGGCGGCACCCGAACAAGCGGTGAACCCCAGCATGGCGGCGAAAGCGGTAGCGGCAGCAGCAGCTGCCTTCAGGCGGCGCGTGCGGGTTGGCATGGACTGGCCTCTCGGTGCAATGGAGAACAGGTTCGCCGCCATCATGTGCCGGAAGTGAGCGATATGTAAAGAGAAGTGCGTGAACCGCGCATTACTCATGATCGGTTCGTAACGAAATCGTCATTTGTCGTCTACGCTGTGCCCCAATCTCACCTCATGGAGGGGCAGGCATGAGCGGTATCGAGGATCTCCGGCTGCGCGACTGGACCCCGTCGAGCCAGTTGCGGGCGCGGGTCACCCGGGTCGACCACCCGGCCGTCGGCTGCATCGACGCGCACAACCACCTGGGCCGATGGCTCAGCGAGGACGGCGACTGGATCATTCCCGACGTCGGCGACCTGCTGCGAATGATGGACGGCTGTGGGGTCGAACTGATCGTGAACCTCGACGGCTTCTCCGGCGACGAGCTGGAGGCCAACCTCGACCGGTACGACCGGGCCCACCCCGGTCGGTTCCTCACGTTGTGCCAGCTCGACTGGGGCCGGCTCGCCGAGCCGGACGGGGCGGCCGCCCTGATCGCGGTCCTGGAGGACTGCGCCCGACGCGGCGCCCGCGGGGTCAAGGTGTGGAAGAACCTCGGCCTCACTTTCCGCGACGGAGCGGGTGGGTTGCTGCGTCCCGACGACCCGGGGGTGATTGCCGTCCTCACCCGCGCCGGCGAGCTCGGCCTCCCCGTGGTGATCCACACGGCAGACCCGATCGCCTTCTTCGAGCCGCTGGACGCCGCCAACGAGCGGCTCGACGAGCTGCGCGGGGCAGCCGACTGGTGGTTCGGCGACCGTGAGCGTTTCCCGAGCTTCGACCAACTGCTGGACGCCCACGCCGCGCTGGTCCTCGCCTGCCCCGGCACCACGTTCGTCGGGGTGCACGCCGGCTGTGCGGCAGAGGACCTCGACCGTGTGGAACGGCTGGTCACCCGTGCACCGAACTACCACATCGATATCGCCGGCCGGATCGCCGAGCTCGGCCGCCAGCCCCGCCGCTTCGCCCGGTTCGTCGCCGACCACCCTGATCGGGTGCTGTTCGGAACCGATATCTACCCCATCACCGATGACCAGTACCGGCTGCACTTCCGGTTCCTCGAGTCGGCCGACGAGAGCTTCGAGTACGCCCCCGGCGAGCCCATTCCGCCCCAGGGACGCTGGGCGATCTCCGGCCTCGCTCTCGACCCGGCCCTGCTCGCCGGTATCTACCGCGACAACGCTCGCCGCGTCTTCAACCTGACCTGACCCCTCTCCACCTCAGCCGGCTGCTGATCGCCGCTGGCTGCCACCCCGCCCCCCATCACCCCCACCACCCCACCACCCCACCACCCCACCACCCCACCACCCCGCAAACTGTGACTTTTTCGCCGTGGTCGGCGATTGAGTCACAGCTTGCGGGGTGGTGGTGACGAAGTGGGGCGAGCCGGTGGTCAGGTGCTCGGCAGGTTCCCACCGAGCGACTCGGGCAAGTACTGCGCGTGGGCCAGCGTGAGCTCGTCACACAGCGCCCAGATCTGCTCCGGGGTGAGCGAGGAGCTCGCGTTGGCGTCCACCAGCACCGCCTGGCGCACCAGGTCAGGATTGCCCTCGGCTGCGGCGCGGATGGTCAGCTCCGCCACCGAGAGGTAGGTGCGGTTCAGCGCTGCCCCGGCGGCGGGGATGGACCCGAACGGCAGCGGAGTGACGCCGGCTGCGTCCACCCGGCAGGGCACCTCGACGGCAGCACCCTCCGGCAGGTTGTCGATCAGGCCGTGATTGATGACGTTGCCGTGGATGACGCGTTCGGTACCGGTCAGCATCGAGTGGATCACCTGCGGCGCGTACTCGGCGGCGTCACCCTCGTCGTGGAGCTCGACCTCGCCGCCGGCGTGGAGCACGGCGCGGGCATCCTCGAACTCGGCAACGTTCTCCTCCGAGATCCCGATGTACTCCAGCGGCTGGAGCCGGTACTTCTCGATCTGGGCGTCCGAGCGCAGGAACCAGCCCAGGTACTCGGAGGAGTGCTCGCTCGTCTCGGTGGGGTACCAGCCGATGCGCGAGAAGATCTCCACCCGCACACGGCGTGCAAGCTCGGGGTCGGCAGCGATCTTCGCGCGCAGGAGGGGGTAGAGATCGTCGCCGTCGCGGCTCCACTCAGTCAGCCACGCCTGGTGGTTCACCCCGGCGGCACGGTAGTGCGTGCCCTCCAGCGGGACGCCGATCAGCTCGCACAGGTCGTGGGCCGTCCAGTGGACGCTGTGGCACAGCCCGACCGTCCGCAGCTCGGGAGCGACGAGCGACAGCCACCACACGTTCATGGCCATCGGGTTGGTGTAGTTCAGGAACCAGGCGTCCGGGCAGATCTCGAGGATGTCGCGGGCGATCGCCGTCAGGACGGGGAACGTCCGCAGCCCGCGGAACACGCCGCCAACGCCAGTGGTGTCGCCGATCGTCTGGCGCAGGCCGTAGCGGGCAGGGATCTCGAGGTCGACCCGCGTGGCTGCGATCCCGCCGACCTGGATGCTGTTGATCACAAAGTCCGCCCCCTGCAGCGCCTCGCGCCGATCGAGGGACGCGGTGACCTGGACGGGGCGTCCGAGCTGTCGGGCGACGCTGGCAGCGGTCAGTCGGGCCACTTCGAGGCGCTCGGCGTCGATGTCGTGCAACGCGACGTGCAGTTCGGGCAGGTCCGGAAAGCGGAGCAGGTCGGTCAGCAGCTGCCGGGTGAAGACGACGCTGCCGGCACCAAGGAAGGCGATGGTCGGCATGTGCCGATTGTCAGTCCAAGTGAGCGGATCGCGCAAGTAACTGCGCGAATTGACGCCTAAACGGTCATCTGGAATGCTCGTTACATGGCAACCGCACACAGCGTGTCTTCGGTCGCAGAGCTCGGTGGCTCACAGAAGCGCTCCCGTCGCCTGGCGAGCGTCCTTGATCTGATCGCAGAGCGCGGCGAGCTTCCGCTCGTCGAGCTGGCGGAACGGTTCGCCACCTCCCTCGCCACCATGCGACGCGACCTGACGGTCCTCGCCGACCAGGGCCTGATCGTCCGTACCCATGGCGGGGCGAAGTCCAGCGGGTTGTCGACCGAGGTGCCGGTGGCACTCCGGGACAGCCGGTTCGCCGATGCCAAGGCCAGGATCGCCAAGGCCACGGCCGCCAGGATCCCCCGCGAGCGACATGCAGTGGCGCTCAGCGGTGGCACCACCACTGCCGGCGTCGCGCGCGAGCTTGCCACCCACCCCGACCTGACCATCGTCACGAACTCGCTCTCGATCGCGTCCCTGGTTTCGGCCCACCCGCGCCTCAAGATCGTGATGACGGGCGGAATCCTGCGACCGCAGTCACTGGAACTGGTGGGAGTGCTGGCCGAGGGCACGTTCAGCGCGGTCAACATCACGACAGCGATCCTCGGCGCCGACGGGGTTTCGGCCGAGGCCGGCGTCACCACCCACGACGAGACCGAGGCCCGGACCAACCACGCCATGGTGTCGAAGGCAAGGCAGACCATCGTCGTGGCTGACGGTTCGAAGATCGGCCGGGCGGCTCTCGCGCAAATGGCTCCCATCCAGGCGATCGACGTCCTGATCACCGACGAGTCCGCGGACGGGGCCGAACTGGACCGTCTCAGAGCGCTCGGCGTCGAAGTCGTCGTCGTCTAGCGTCCTACTCCCGAAACGCACCCGGCTCAGCGGCCGGCTCCTCGACATCGACCTGCCTCGGCACGATCCGCCGCAATGACGCCAGTGAGAAGACCGCGATCAGGGCAGCGACGGTGGCGAACGCCACAACTGCGGCGAAGCCCGCTGTGTAGCCCCGCAGGTCGATCAGCGGCCCAGCAACGCTCGAGCCGACGGCCACCCCGATCCCCAGGCCCGTGCCCATCCAGGACAGCCCCTCGGTGAGCCGCGCGCGCGGCACCATGCCCTCGATCAGGGTGTTGCCGTTGATCAGGGTCGGGGCGACAGTGGCCCCGACGAGGAGGCCGACCCCGGCCAGCACCAGTTCGGAATGGGCGAACAGGAGCCCCGCCGCGCTCAGGAACAACGCCACCACGCCGGTGACGAACCTCCCGGGGAGCGGCGAGCGCCAGACGCGGGCGCCGTAGGCGAAGCCCGCCACTCCGGACGCGAAGGAGAACACCGCGAGGACGGTGCCGGAAGCGGATCGAACGCCCCACTCGGTGGCTGCAGCGACCACGCTCACGTCGATGCTGCCGAACACGCAGCCGATGAGCAGGTTGACGGCGACAACTGAGGCCACGCCGGGGGTCAGCAGGATGAAACGCCGTCTGGGCGGCGAGCTCCCGTCCGCTGGACGCGGCGGCACCGGCGGTTCCGTGGAGCGCTGCGAGTAGAAGAGCTGTGCCCCGAGGAGGGAAAGGATCACCGGCGCGACCAGCCCTGCCGCCGGATGGACGCCGACGGAGAGCGCTGTCGCAACCACGGGCCCGATCACGAAGGTGAGCTCGTCCAGTGTCGATTCGAGCGAGAACGCGGCGTGCAACTGGCCGGGTTCGGAGATGACATGGCTCCAGCGGGCCCGCACGAGCGCTCCCGGCGCCCCACTGGTGCCACCGCTGATCACCACCGGCGCGAACAGCGCCCAGGCCGGCACCTGCATCACGGCCAGCACGACGACAACGGCCAGCATGGTCGCAGAGATGACCGTCGCCGGGTACATCACGCGACGCTGGCCGTACTTGTCGACGAGGCTGGAGAGGATCGCCGTGCCGCCGGCCCAGGCAACGGCTTGCGCCGCGGCGAGGGCGCCGGCGAGGCCGTAGCTGCCGTACAGGGCGGAGACCATCAGCACGATCCCGAGGCCCATCATCGCTCCGCCGGAGCGGGCCAGCAGCCCCGCTGCGCAGAACCTCAATGCGCCCGGGATGGCGAGGATCTCTCGGTACGTGCGCATCCGGAGATTCTCTCACGAGGACTCGGGTGTGGTGGCGTTGCCAGTGCGGTGACGCATTTCGCGCGGTAGGCAGACATCGGTTGCCGATTCGCGGCGATTCGCGTGTTCAGCGCGCGTTTTGTCTCATCATTCGCTTCAGCGTCGGCCAGCTCGCGTCCGGACGCCACCCGCCGGCATCTGAGCAGTTCACCGTGCCCGAACGACCTGAAGGGGGGCCGTGTCATCCGAACGGGCGACGCAACAACTACGCAGCCGAAATGGTCTCCGACAAGGCACTCGACGCCTAGAATTGAGGACAGCAGCCTTCGCCTCGGGGGGGCGTCGTCGGCTGCCATCGTCGGGGCGGACATCCGGGGGGTACCTCCGCCCCGACGAACCAACAAACGTAGCCACGTGCTGGCGGTCGACACCCCTCAACCTGAACCTCAGGCCAACGGGTGGCAGAGCCCCTGCACCACGGACATCAAGGGCTCATTCGCGAAAACGAACAGCGGCACGGAACCGTTGGGGTCGATCCGGCCGAGTTCCTCGCGGACCGCTTCCGCCACGACCTGCGCATACCGATCCAGCAGGACCTTCTGGCCCTCGTCGCCCCCCAACCGGCGCAGGAGTTGGCGGCCCCGCCGGGAGGGTCCGTCCTCACCCCTTGACCGCTCCGGAGGTGAGGCCGGAAACGATGTAGCGCTGGAGGAACCCGAACAGCAACAACACGGGCAGCGCAGCCAGCACGGCGCCTGCGGCGAACAGGCCCCAGTTCGCGTCCTTCTGGGAGGAGACCATGCCGTACAGCCCCACCGCCAGTGTCCAGTTCTCCTCCGTCTGAAGCACCACGCGGGCGACCACGAACTCTGCGAACGAGGAGATGAAGCTGAGGAGTCCGACCACCGCGAGGATGGGGACCACCAGCGGCAGGATGATCGTCCAGTAGGTCTGCGCGTGCGTCGCCCCGTCGATCTTGGCCGCCTCGTCGATCTCCATCGGCACCGAGTTGAAGAACCCGTACATCAGGAAGGTGTTCGCACCGAGGGCGCCGCCGAGATACACCATGATCAGGGCGAGCCTGGAGTCCAGGCCCCAGGCGGGGACCACCTCACCGAGGGTGATCAACAACAGGAAGATCGCCACGAACGCGAGCACCTGCGGGAACATCTGGACGATCAGCAGGCTGGTCAATCCGGTCCGGCGGCCAGTGAAGCGGAAGCGGGAGAAGGCATAGGCGGCTGCCGCACCCAGGATCACGGTGCCGATCGACGTCGCGACGGCGACCACCAGCGTGTTGCCCATCCAGGCCCAGAACTTCGTGGCGTTCAGGGCTGTGTAATTCGCGCCAGAGAGTGTGGCGAACAGCTGGTTGGAGCCCGTGAGGGTTCCGTCGGTCGTCAGCGATGCCGAGACAACATAGACAATCGGGAACGCGGCGTAGACCACCGCGACGATCCCCACCAGGTGGCGCCAGCCGAGTTCGCGCAGCCATAGCCGCGGGCTCTTGCGCCGCCGTTCGGGCAGTGTCAGTGCTGCCATGTCAAAGCACCTCTTCCAGCTTGCGGGTCTGGCGGAAGCCGAGGCCCGAGATGACGGCCACCAGCGCGAAGATCACGATCGAGAGGGCGCTCGCCAGGCCGTAGTTCTTCCCCGCCGAACCGTCGACGCCGGAGATCGAGTAGACCATCGTGATCAGCAGGTCGGTCGCACCGATCGGCGCTGACGTGTCGCCGAAGCGCGGACCCCCCTTGGTGAGCATGTAGATCAGCGTGAAGTTGTTGAAGTTGAACGCGAAGCTCGCGATCAGCAGGGGCGCGGTCGTGATCAACACCAGCGGGCCGGTGACCCACCGCCAGGTGCGCAGGGGCCCTGCGCCGTCCACCCTCGCGGCCTCCTTGATGTCGTTCGGCAAGGCCTGCAGCGCGCCCGTGGCGACCAGGAACATGTAGGGGAAGCCGAGCCACAGGTTCACGCCGAGGACGGACAGCCGGGCGAGCCAGGGATCGTCCAGCCAACCGATGTTCGCGCCACCGAGCAGCACCTGGTTCATGAAGCCGAACTTCGTGTTCAGCAGCCCCGACCAGATCAGCGCCGACAGGAAGCCCGGCAGCGCGTACGGCAGGAGGAGCAGGGTGCGGTAGATCTTGCGGCCGCGCAGCCGCTCCTCGTTCAGCACGATCGCGAGGACGAGTCCCAGAAGGAAGGTGGTGACCACCGAGAGCAGGGCGAAGGCGAGGTTCCACACCAGGACCTTGAAGAACGGCCCGGCGTACTGCTCGTCGGTGACGGCCTTGGTGAAGTTCTCGACGCCGACGAACACACGCCAGCCGGTGGCAAGGGCCGTGCCGTCCGGGGCGACGAATTGGGCGTGGTCGGTAGCGGCGTAGACCGTGCCGTTCACCTGGTCGGTCATCGTCCCCGCCGCGGTGTCGTAGGTGAAGGTCGATGTGTACTGGTAGCCGGTGGTCCCGTTCTGGGTACGGATGGAGCCGTCTGCCGCGTTGGCGCTGAACGGAACCCGCAGGTTGGTGATCGCTTCCTGGTTGCTGAAGATCTGCTGCTGCGTCGCGACGGTGTATCCAGGAATCGTCTTCCCGCGGGTGCCGGCGAGGGTGGCGCCGGGCGCTGGCTGGAGGTGCTGATTGGCGGTGCCTACGAGCACCTGGCCCTTGTCGACGATCGCGAAACCGAGTTCTGCCCCCTTGTAGACCACGGTCAGCGGGTAGGCGGCAGAACCCGCGACCCGCTTCTCGTTCTGGGACAGGATGGCGACGACCGCCTGGTCCTTGTCGAGGTTGTGGCCGTCGCCGTAGTTCGTCAGCGAGATGTAGCCGGTGTACAGGATGACGAAGACCTGGAAGATCAGCAGGAAGACCACGCCGGGGGCGATGTACTTGGCCGGGAGCGTGTGCTTCGGCGAGAAGTAGATGTAGTCGAGGGCCACCAGCACGACCAGCATGGCGGCGAACACCCACCATGAAGACACCTGCCAGGCAGCCAGGAGCACGAAGACCCCGAGCGCGTTCACCAGCGCCATCAGGATCAGCTTGACCACGAAACCCACGCCGAAGTCGCGGGAGTTCCAGGCCTTCGCCTGCACGGGCGCGGTCGTTGGGACCGCTGCTTCCTTCAGATCAGCCATGATCGTTGTCGTTGCCTGCGCGTGGGGGACGCCGATTGTCCTCGGCGTCCCCCACGGCGTAGGGCTACTTCTTGATCTTGCCCTGGATGTCGGAGATCATCTTCTGCCAGCCGGCGACACCCTGCTGCTTGCCGGAAACGATGTTGGCCTCCGTCACGCCCCAGTAGGTCCACACCGCAGCCATCTCAGGGATGGACGGCATCGGTACCGCGTCCTGCGCCACCGTGGCGAAGCCGGCAGTGACGGTGTCGCTCGCGGCCTTCTCAGCCGCCGACTTCAGCGCCGGCGTCCGCTGCCCGGCCTGGTACATCGCGTACTGGACGTCCGTTGTCGCGATGTAGTTGGTCAGGAAGTCGTTCGCCACGATCGGGTTCTTGGCCTTGGAGGAGATGAAGAAGCCCTGCACGCCCACGAACGGGGACGCCTTCTGGCCGCCGGCGGACGGGATCGGGTCAATGGCCAGTTCGAGGCTCTTGAACTTCTCCAGCATCCACGGGCCGCCGATGATGAACGGCGACTTGCCCTTGGCGAAGGCGTCAACGGCGATGTCGTAGGTGATCGAGGTGTCGATCGTGCCGGCCTTGCCCTGCGCGGCCAGCCACTGCGCGAACTTCTCGCCGTTGGCACCGCCCATCGCGAGTTCCTTGCTGTAGGAGCCGTCGGAGTTCTGGGTGAACACGGGGGCGCCGAAGGAGGTCTGCAGCGGGTACGCGGTGTATGGATCGCCGGTGGTTCCCATCTGGAGCAGGATCGGGTACTTGGCTCCTGCCTTCTTGCCCGCGGCCACAGCGTCGTCCCAGGTGGCGGGTGCGCTGTCAGCCAGCTTGGTGTTGCGGATCAGCGCGATGTTCTCGATCGCGTACGGGACGCCGTAGACCTGGCCGTCCTGGGTGAACGCCTGGATGGCGACCGGCTCGAACTCGCTGGTCTTGTCCCCGAGCTCGAGCGGGGCCACGACGCCGTTCTGGATCAGGTTGCCCAGCCAGTCGTGCGCGCCGATGGTGATGTCCGGGCCCTTGCCGGTGGGCACCTGAGAGGTGAAGTCGGACTGGATGTCGGCGAAGTTCTTCTTGACCAGGTTCACCTTCGCGTTCGTCGCTGCCTCGAAGGCCTTGGCCGCGGCCTGGGTGGCGGCCAGTCGGGTGTCATCCACCCAGACGGTCAGGGTGGTACCGGCGTAGTCAGGTGCCGCTGCCGACTCACTGGCCGTGGCCGGTGCGCTTGCGGACGGGGTGGCCGGGGTGGCCGAACATGCACTGAGCGCCACGATTGCGGTGACGACTCCAAGACTGACGATGCTCCTGCGCATCATGCTCCTCTTCGTTGGGTGGCTCGGACGCCACAGGGGCGGTCGATAGAGGCAGAGTAGTATGAGATTGCGGAAATCACGCAAGACCTTGCGGATTCGTTACCGAGTCGAGATCATGGCGATTGCGCAGGTGAGCGGGCGATCCGATAGCTTTCTTGCCGCGACGACGCAGTCGAAACGGAGCAGGATGGCAAAGGCACGCGCGGTCGGGGAACAGAAGCCCCGGCTGCTCGACATCGCGGAGGTAGCGGGCGTGAGCACCGCAACGGTGTCGCGGGTGCTGAACGGGAAGCCTGGCGTGGGCGACGAGGTGCGCGGCTCGGTCCTGGCCGCCCTGGACATGCTGGGCTATCAACGACCCGCCGCGCTGAGGCACAAGACCAGCGGCCTGGTCGGCGTGATCGTGCCCGAGCTGAACAACCCCATCTTCCCCGCGTTCGCCCAGGGACTCGAGACCCGACTCTCCCAGAACGGCTATACCCCGCTGCTGTGCACCCAGTCCCCCGGCGGCACCACCGAGGACGAGTCCATCGACATGCTGCTCAGCCAGGGCGTCTCAGGCATCATCCTCGTCTCCGGGCTGCACGCCGACTCCTCGGCTCCCCTCGACCGCTACCACGACCTGCGAGCCCGTGGCATACCCCTGGCCTTCGTCAACGGCTGGGCCGAAGGTGTGGACGGCACCTTCGTGGCCACCGACGACGCCGCAGGCATGGATGGCGCCGTGCGTCACCTGAGCTCCCTGGGGCACACCCGGATCGGCCTGCTAATCGGACCCGACCGCCTCGTGCCGGCGCAGCGCAAGATCGAGTCCTTCCGCGTGGCGCTGGCCCGACACCTCGACATCGAGGACGCCGAGCCGCACATCTCCCGCACCCTCTACACACTCGAGGGCGGTCACGCCGCCGCCGAGCAACTGGTCGATTCCGGGCACACCGCGCTCATCTGCGGCTCCGACCTGATGGCCCTTGGCGCCATCCGGGGCGTCCGCGGCAAGGGGCTGCGGGTACCCGAGGACGTATCCGTGATCGGGTACGACGACTCGCCCCTGATCGCCTTCGTCGACCCCCCGCTGACCACCGTCCACCAGCCCGTCGGCGCCATGTGCCAGGCGGTGGTGACGGCCCTCCTCGCCGAGCTGGACGGCAATCCGGGCCCACGGACCGAGCTGCTGTTCCGGCCCGAACTGATCGTGCGCGCCTCCACCCACGCCGCATCACGCTGACTGGGCCATCCGGGGTGTTGAAGGCGTTGGTCAGAGAACGTGCAGCATCTGCTCGATGGCGGCATCGGTGCCGTGCTCGGCGCTCAGCTGCTGCGCGGCGTGATGTACCCGTTCGGTGCGCGTGATTGCTGCTTCGATCGCGGAGCTGACGCCTCGGGGGTTCAGCTGTTCGCGGTGGAGCGGCGGTCCGGCGAGCCCGATTCGCTGGAGCTGGGCTGCCCAGAACGGCTGGTCGGCCAGGAAGGGCACAAGGACGGACGGTGCGCCCGCCCGGGTGGCGGCGTGGACTGTTCCGGCGCCACCGTGATGCACGGCAACAGCGGCACGCGGGAACACCACGTCATGCGGCACCGAGTCGGCGATGAAGACGTCGTCGGCGTCGCCTGCGCCAACCGGTGACGTGAGCCCGCCCCAACCGGTCGCGAGGAGGACACGCAGCCCCAGGGAGCGGGCGGCCACGATGATCGCCTCGGCCCTGCCCGCCGCATCGCCCCCGGTCATCGAGCCGAAACCGGCATAGACGAATGGCCGCGGGTCGGCCAGAAAGTCCGCGAGCTCCCGCTCCGGCTCGTTGTGGCCGGTGGGGCCGTGCCAGTCACCGGTGAGCCGGGTGCTGGCGGGCCAGTCGGCGGGTCGCGGCACGAGCGTCGGGCTGAAGGCCGCGAGCGTCGCCGACGGTGGGGCCAGCGCCCCCTTCGTGATCCCGAGCCTTCGTCGCGCTGCCTCGAGATCGCCGGCGAACATGGCAGCAGCCAGGCCGACCGCTCGATAGCTGAGCCTGTTGAGCCACGGCCCGAGCGAGCGGGACGCGATCCCGGCAGCCGGAAACTCCCGGGTTGGGGTAAGGGTCGGAGTCAGTTCGGCCGCGAGCCACGGGACTTCAAGCTTCGCCGCCGCGACTCCGGCGGTGAGCACCTTGGGGTGCGCAAGGATCACCTGTGGTTGCCACTCGAGCGCCACATCGGCGGCGGTC